>JARUHJ010000006.1:0-140000 GCA_029667085.1 Deltaproteobacteria bacterium IMCC39524 | reverse complement strand
GAATGGGGAAACCCGGCAGGGATTATGCCCTGTCATCGTACACTGAATACATAGGTGTACGAGGCGAACGCAGGGAACTGAAACATCTAAGTACCTGTAGGAGTAGAAATCAATAGAGATTCCGTAAGTAGCGGCGAGCGAACGCGGATCAGCCCAAACCGGCACCACTACGGTGGAGCCGGGGTTGTAGGGCCCCAACATGGGATTGGTGAAGAATAACAGAAGGCTCTGGAAAGTGCCGCCATAGTGGGTGATAGCCCCGTATGTGAAATTCTGAACCACCCTAGGGTGTCCCTGAGTACCACGGAACACGAGAAATTTTGTGGGAATCTGGGAGGACCATCTTCCAAGGCTAAATACTACCCGATGACCGATAGCGCATAGTACCGTGAGGGAAAGGTGAAAAGAACTCCGATGAGGAGAGTGAAATAGAACCTGAAACCGTGTGCCTACAAGCAGTGGGAGCACTATGTCTTCGGACAGTGTGACCGCGTGCCTTTTGCATAATGAGTCAGCGAGTTACGCTCAGCAGCGAGGTTAAGCCGTTAGGTGGAGCCGTAGCGAAAGCGAGTCTTAATAGGGCGATTTAGTTGCTGGGAGTAGACCCGAAACCAGGTGATCTATCCATGTGCAGGGTGAAGCGAAGGTAACACTTCGTGAAGGCCCGAACCCACTTAGGTTGAAAACTGAGGGGATGACGTGTGGATAGGAGTGAAAGGCTAATCAAACCTGGAGATAGCTGGTTCTCCCCGAAATATATTTAGGTATAGCCTCGTATGAATCGTGTCGGAGGTAGAGCACTGGATGGGCTAGGGGTCTTACCGGATTACCAAACCTAACCAAACTCCGAATGCCGGCAACGTATGTACGGGAGTCAGACTGCGGGTGATAAGATCCGTAGTCGAGAGGGAAACAACCCAGATCGCCAGCTAAGGTCCCAAAGTATATGTTAAGTGGCGAAGGATGTGGAAATGCACAGACAACCAGGAGGTTGGCTTAGAAGCAGCCACCCTTTAAAGAAAGCGTAATAGCTCACTGGTCAAGTGGATCCGCGCCGAAAATGTAACGGGGCTCAAACATATCACCGAAGCTGCGAATGTGTACCTTAAGGTACACGTGGTAGGGGAGCATTGTAGCAACCGCTGAAGGTCGACCGTGAGGACGGCTGGAGGAACTACAAGAGCTTATGCTGACATGAGTAACGAAAATGCGGGTGAGAAACCCGCACGCCGAAAGCCCAAGGTTTCCTCCGTCAAGGTAATCTGCGGAGGGTTAGTCGGCCCCTAAGGCGAGGCCGAAAGGCGTAGTTGATGGGAAACAGGTTAATATTCCTGTACCACCTATTGTTGCGATGGGGGGACGGAGAAGGGTAGACCATCCGGGTGTTGGACGTCCCGGTTTAAGCGTGTAGGTGGGGAGAGTAGGCAAATCCGCTTTCCTGTACAACACTGAGACGTGATGACGAGAGCTTTAAGCTCACAAAGTGGTTGATCCCATGCTTCCAAGAAAAGCCTCTAAGCTTCAGACAATAGGTGACCGTACCGCAAACCAACTCAGGTGGGCGGGCTGAGAATGCTCAGGCGATTGAGATAACTCTGGTTAAGGAACTCGGCAAAATGACACCGTAACTTCGGGAGAAGGTGTGCCCCCATTAGGTGAAGCGATACGCTCGTGGAGCTGAAGGGGGTCGCAGTGAAATGGTGGTAGCGACTGTTTACTAAAAACACAGCACTCTGCAAACTCGCAAGAGGAAGTATAGGGTGTGACGCCTGCCCGGTGCCGGAAGGTTAAGGGGAGCTGTTAGCGCAAGCGAAGCAGTGAACCGAAGCCCCGGTAAACGGCGGCCGTAACTATAACGGTCCTAAGGTAGCGAAATTCCTTGTCGGGTAAGTTCCGACCTGCACGAATGGCGTAACGACTTCCACACTGTCTCAACCAGAGACTCAGTGAAATTGAATTGGCGGTGAAGATGCCGTCTACCCGCGGAAAGACGGAAAGACCCCGTGCACCTTTACTACAGCTTGGCAGTGATATTCGGGACAGCATGTGTAGGATAGGTGGGAGACTTTGAAGCTGGCACGCTAGTGTCGGTGGAGTTGCCCTTGAAATACCACCCTTGTTCTTCTGGATGTCTAACCTAGGCCCGTTATCCGGGTCAGGGACACTGCCTGGTGGGTAGTTTGACTGGGGCGGTCGCCTCCTAAACAGTAACGGAGGCGCGCGAAGGTTCCCTCAGGCTGATTGGAAACCAGCCGTAGAGTGCAAAGGCATAAGGGAGCTTGACTGCAAGACATACACGTCGAGCAGGTACGCAAGTAGGTCTTAGTGATCCGGCGATACTGTATGGAAGGGTCGTCGCCCAACGGATAAAAGGTACGCCGGGGATAACAGGCTTATCTCCCCCAAGAGTTCACATCGACGGGGAGGTTTGGCACCTCGATGTCGGCTCATCACATCCTGGGGCTGGAGCAGGTCCCAAGGGTTTGGCTGTTCGCCAATTAAAGTGGTACGCGAGCTGGGTTTAAAACGTCGTGAGACAGTTTGGTCCCTATCTTCCGTGGGCGTAGGAAATTTGAGAGGATCTGTTCCTAGTACGAGAGGACCGGAATGGACGAACCTCTAGTGTACCTGTTGTCCCGCCAGGGGCAATGGCAGGGTAGCTATGTTCGGAAAGGATAACCGCTGAAAGCATCTAAGCGGGAAGCCCACCTCAAGACAAGATTTCCCTGGACTTCGGTCCCTGAAGGTCCGTCGAAGACGACGACGTTGATAGGCCGGCGGTGTAAGTGCAGCAATGCATTCAGCTAACCGGTACTAATCGACCGTGAGGCTTGACCATAAAAAGTTTACGTGAGGAAGGGGGGAAGTTAACTTCCCCCCGACTTCCAAAGCCTGATAAGGTATTGCGAGTCAATTAATGGTATTCTAAGCAATTGAAACCGAATTAACGCTTTTCGGTGGCAATAGCATAGGGGTCACACCTGTTCCCATCTCGAACACAGAAGTTAAGCCCTATTGCGCCGATGATACTGCATGGGCAACTGTGTGGGAAAGTAGGTCGCCGCCGAAATTATTTAGAAAAGCCCCGCCTCTTTTGAGGTGGGGCTTTTTGCTTTTGAGCAAGTCCATTTTGTTTGAACTGCCCAGAGCAGTCCCCTTCATATTGTTCAGCTTAACCCTTTTTTAAATCAATCTTATAAGACTTGATCTTGCGATGCAGGTTGGAACGTTCCACCTCTATCGCTTCTGCTGTACGAGAAATATTCCATTCGTTCTCTTCAAGTTTCTGAATCAGGAACTCTTTCTCAAACTCTTCTTTGGCGTTGCGGAAAGTTGCTGCAGAAAAGTTGTGTGTCTCTTGATCTTTTTCTAAAGGCTCTTTCTTGTCTGAAACTGCCAGTGGCAGTTGATGTCTTGTGATGGTGTTGCCTGGCGACATTATGACCAATCGTTCTATCAGGTTCTTCAATTCCCGGACGTTGCCTGGCCATGAGTAACTTTTGATTGCCTGGACAGCCTCTTCATCTAGAACCTTAGTGTCGCGGCTCTCTTTGCTGCAGAAATATTCCAGGAAATGCGTTGCCAGCTGAGGAATGTCGGCTTTTCGTTCACGTAGTGGTGGTACATAAAAAGGAATGACGTTCAGACGATAGAAGAGGTCTTCTCTGAACCTGCCTTCTGCAATCTCTTTTTCCAGGTCCTTATTTGTTGCAGCAATGACGCGAACATCAACTTCAATGGTCTTGTTGCCGCCGACCCTTTCGAATTTGTGCTCCTGAAGAATCCGAAGCACTTTGGCCTGTGTCTTCAGACTCATATCGCCAATTTCGTCGAGAAAGAGCGTGCCTTTATGGGCCTGGTCAAACTTTCCACGGCGCTGTGTTGTTGCTCCCGTAAAGGAGCCCTTCTCGTGACCAAACAACTCTGACTCTATGAGTTCTTCTGGTATCGCGGCACAATTAACTTCTATAAACGGGCAGGCTTGTCGGTTCGAGTTCTGGTGGATTGCCCGGGCAACCAGTTCTTTCCCGGTCCCGTTCTCTCCTGTTATCAAAACCCACCCAGAGGTTGGTGCAGCGATCTTGATCTGCTTTTTTAAGTCCTTGATCGGTTTGCTGTTGCCAATCATTTCGTGTTCTTTGCCTATTTTGGCTTTGAGTTCACGATTCTCCTCTACCAACTGGCCGACTTTGGCTGCGTTCTGGATGGAGAGCAGAACTTTTTCAAGTGACAGTGGCTTCTCTATGAAATCGTATGCGCCAAGCTTGGTCGCTTTAACAGCTGTTTCGATCGTGCCATGACCGCTCATTATGATAACCAGCTGGTCTGGGTAGATGTCCCGAATTTTGGTCAGGGTTTCCATGCCATCCATTCCCGGCATCCAGATGTCCAGCAGAACCAGATCAGGCTTCTCCTCGCTGACCCTCTCTATGGCACGTTCGCCGCTTTCTACTGAGACGGGGTGAAACCCTTCATCCTGCAGGATCCCTGTCAGACTTTCTCGAATGCTTATCTCATCATCGACGATCAGAATTGATTGCATGTTGCCTCTATAGTGGTGGTTGGTTCTATGTTTGTGTGACTTCCGAAGTAATCGGCAGTTCAACGATGAAATGTGTCCCCTGGGGCTCGTTGTCTCGTACCCGGATATAACCATTATGGTCAGAAACTATGGTTGAAACAATAGCCAGTCCAAGTCCGGTTCCTGACTTCTTGGTAGAAAAGTATGGCTCAAAGAGTCTTGGTTTGTCTTCAGCAGGAATACCACAACCATTATCGCTTATTTTGAGAGTGGCAATTCTCAGGTCCTTGTTGAACGAGGTCTTAACAGTGATCTGTCCGTTACTGTTGCCGTTAACTGCAGCAACGGCATTGTCGAGGAGGTTGATCGCAACACGCTTGACCTGTTCACGGTCAAGGCTGAAGGCCGGCAGGTCCGGGTCTGTCTGGAGCTGAAAATGAACTTCCTTGTGCCCTTCCTGGAACAGAACCAAAGCTTCATTAAGAACATCGTTGAGGTTGTTCAAGCTTGGATTGCTGGCCGGCATGCGTGCAAAGCTAGAAAACTCATTGACCAGATTCTTAAGGTCATCAACCTGCTTGATGATCATCGTGGTGCATTCATCAAAAACTATGTCGTCTGCGCTGAAACGGTCAAGGTAACGGCGTCGGAGTCGCTGTGCCGAGAGTTGTATAGGCGTGAGCGGGTTCTTGATCTCATGGGCAATCCTGCGCGCGACTTCACGCCATGCAGCCATGCGTTGTGCTTTGAGCAGCTGTGTCAGGTCGTCAAAGACAACAACTGTTCCCATAAACTCATTATGCTCATCTTTCAAGGTGGTGACATTGACGAGCAGGATGATCTTGGTGTCTCCTGCCGGTAGAGATACCTGTTTCCGTATCGAATCTTTACCTGAGCCAATTAATTCCTTAAGGATGCCCTTGATCATCGGTTGATAGTCAGGAGTGACGATATCCCGGAAATTTCGTCCAATGATTCTCTTGGTCTTCAAGCCGAGGAGCTTTTCGGCAGACTTGTTAATGGTCGTAATATGACCCTGGCTGTCAATGGAGATGACCCCGGCAGTAACATTCGCCAGAACGATCTCCATGTAACGTCGTCTTTGCTCGAGCTCAAGGTTTGATGCCTGTAGCTCAAGGTTGGCCCTGTTGATCGCTTTCTGGCCCTTGCGCAGGTCGGCAGTCATGGTGTTGAACGCTTCGACCAGAGAGCCGACTTCGTCCTGACTGTAGCTGTCCAGGGTGACGTTGAGATCGCCGGAGGCAACCCGGTTGGTTGCTATGGCCAGTTCCTGAATAGGTTCTGTAATACCCCTGGCAAGATGGAAGCCGACCCAGGTTGAGAGGAAAATGATGACCAAAGCAATGAGCAGAAGGAACAGAATGTAGCCTTTTTGAATTTTACCTTTGAGAAGTTTGGTTGATTTGTACTGCTCGAAGGAACTGCTTATCTCCTTCATCTTGTTGACCAGAGAGTAAGGGACGTAATAGTTAACGACGACGACCCCGACCACATCATCCGGGTTCCAGTTAGAGTAGACCGGGACGATGCCACGTATCAGGTCGGCGCGGCCGATCGGACTGATCCTGGTAAAGCGGTTGCCCTGTAGTGCTTCACGGATACTGTCGGAATCAGGGTCCGAGAATTCTGCCGCCGGAACGCTTGGGTTGACTGCGCGGACAAGCTCTTCCAGGGTTGAAGAGAAGACCTCAACGATGCCAAGGTTGTATTCCTTTTGCTTCTGGTGAATTAACTCCTCAAGAACCGGAAGATTATCTTCGTTGAGAAGCTTTTGTTCCTTGATTGCCAGAGAGATCTGTTCCGCATAGTAGAGGGCGTTGCTGGCTGAATTTTTATAATAGGTTTGGGCTACTTCGAGCGATTCCTGAAGCGATTCCTCGATTTGACTGTTAAACCAGTTCTCAATTGAGTTGGTTATGAAACCGGCCGAAACGAAAAAGAGCAGCATCGTTGGAATAAGAGAGAGGGCAACAAAGGCAAGAACCAGCTTACTCCTAAGCTTTGCACCAGGTATGCCCCGTCGTCGTTCCAGAACGAGTTTGAAAATGTTACGCAAGACCAGGAAGAGACAGAAGATGATCAGAAGGATGTTCAGGTTGATCAGAGCAAGAACCAGGATGTTGCCGGAGAGAGGTATTTCTGTCGTAAGGTTGAAGAGTTGGCCCTGGTAGCGTAAAGACAGAGCGACCAGCCCGACGACCACCACCACGATTAACCATTCGCGGCGGCGTTTGCGAGCTTCAGTCTTTGTGGTGCTCAATGTCTTGTCTGTTTTTGTTTTCGGCATGAGAAAGTTCTATCTTTTCGCAATTTTATGTGTAAAAGAATCCTTATGCAAGCGTCAACTTCCATGGCCTGCGATCTCTTGCCCAGGATAACGCTAAACCTTATACCTATGGTCCTCGGTTGCTGTAGCGGTCATCTCTGGAGTTCAAACAAAAAAGGCAGCCGAAGCGGCTGCCTTTTCTTTATTCAAATTGTATGTTTTAACCCTTGGAAAAAGCCAGGTCGCCCGCAAACGCCTGAGGAGACATCTGCAAGGCTTTTTCAACATCAGCCTCGCTGAATTCCAGCAGCTGCCAACTCTCAGGTGTGTCGAGAAGTTTTTCTACCAATTGGTGGTTGATATCGTGACCCGCCTTGAATGCACGAACATGGCCAAGGATCGGGTAACCAATCAGGCTCAGGTCGCCAATTGCATCCAGAATCTTGTGACGAACAAACTCATCCTGGAAGCGTAGCCCCTCCGGATTAAGAATTCGCTCATCGTCAACCACGATGGCGTTTTCCAGAGAGCCTCCGAGGGCAAGCCCGGCTGCCTTGAGATTCTCAACGTCTCGCAAGAACCCGAAGGTTCGTGCCGGGGCGAGATCTCTGCGGAATACAGATGAAGAGACCTTGACCGAACGTTGTTGTAGTGCGATGCATGGATGTTGAAAGGCTATGTCAAAGGTGATGCGGAAGAAGCGAGAAGGAATAATGCTGACACGTTTCTCACCGTCGATAACAGAAACCGGCTTGCGGATAGCGAGAAATTTACGACTTTGATGGTGGCGGCGCTGACCTGCTTCTTCGATGATAGAAGCAAAGGGGGCCGCACTGCCGTCCATGATCGGTACTTCTGGGCCATCGATGTCTATGTGCAGGTTGTCTACGCCGTAGGCGGCTAACGCTGAAAGCAGATGCTCAACAGTCGAGACGCGAACATCACCTTTACCGATAACTGTCGCCATTTGGGTGTCGACGACATTGGCCGAAGTTGCCTCTATCGTCACAGTGCGTTCGCCGATTTTGCGGTGGAAGACGATGCCGGTGCCAGCCTCTGCGGGGCGCAGGGTCATATTGATGCGTTGGCCGGTGTGAAGCCCGATGCCGGATATGGCGGTCGAGCGGGCAATTGTGGTTTGGCAGATCATGTTCATTAACTTCTGTCCTTAAAGACTGTCATAAATTTAAGACAAAGATGATTATGCAATAGTCTTGCCAACCTGTTTGTGCAAGGTAAGTGACCGAAATAAAAGAAATAATTTTTTTGGTCCGTGAGAGGGTGGAGTTCTGGTGAGGTTTTATTATTGCAACGTGTGTGTCTCGAAAGCCACAAGTCTATGATGATGCTTTCTGACTAGAGCCGTCCCGACCGCAGAATGCCTATTGCCAGCCAGAGGCCCAGAAAGCCGGCTATTGAATAACCTAAAAGTCCTAGCAACGGGAAGCCAAGAATCATTGGGCCCTTATCGATTTGCATGACCAACGAAGAACCGACGATCAGGGAACCAATGACAACGGCAAAAGAGACCCTGTTGCTGGAGCGGTCAAGATCTGTGACCAGTTTCTCTAGGCCCCGGTGCTCCAAGTCTATTTTAAACTGATTACGATTAAGACGGTTGACGAATTCCTTGATATCTTGTGGCAGGTTCTTTGCCAATGAACTGTAGGCCTGCACGATACGACCCGCCTGCTCGCTAATATTCTTTGGACTGAATCGTTCGAAAACGAGTTTGTTCACGTAGGGCCGCATATGGTTGATCATGTTGAACTCAGGGTCCAGTTGGCGGCCAACCCCTTCCATGATCACCAATGCCTTGGCTAAAATCATGAAGTCAGCGGGGAAGTGAATGCGATGATGTGTGAGGATCTCGATAAACTCCGTAAGGAGTTTTCCAACCTTGATATCCTGCAGAACAATATCGTAGTAATCCTCGATAAAGTCGTGCAGGTCGCGTCTGAGGTTCTTCATGTCGGAATCGTCTGTTAACTCCCCGGAATAGAGGAGTTGCGAGATGATCCGGTCCACATCTCTGTTGAGAAGTGCTTGTAAAAGGTCAATCAGTTGATCTTTGAGGTCCTGGCCGAGCCGCCCGACCATGCCGTAGTCAAGCATACAGATGACTTGATCGGGGAGTATGAATACGTTGCCCGGGTGTGGGTCGGCATGAAAAAGCCCGAAGTCAAGGACCTGCTGCAGGAACGCATCGGCGCCCCTTCTGGCGATCTCCTTGAGGTCGTAACCTTGTGCGGTGAGCTCTTCGAGTGCTGATATTTTGATCCCGTCAACGTACTCCATGGTCAGGACGATATCTCCTGTGTAATCCCAGAAGATCTTCGGGGTGTAAACGGTTTCACTCTCGGCAAAGTTGACGGCGAAGCGATCGACGGTGCGCCCTTCGCGGGTGAAGTTCAACTCCCGCATGATGCTGCGACGGAATTCCTTGACCAGGCCGACAGGATCATAGAGTGCCACTGTCGGGACGTGTTGTTCGATCAGGTAGGCCAGGCCCATGAGAACGTCAATGTCGGTTTCAACGATCTTTACGATGCCCGGTCGACGGACTTTAAAGACGACTTCTTCACCACTTCTCAGTTTGCCACGATGAACCTGGGCGATACTGGCTGCAGCAAGCGGTTTTGTGGAAAATTCTGCAAAAAGTTCTTCTGCCGGGTAACCCAGCTCCCGCTGGATCTGGGCGTTAATCTCTTCAAAGGAAACCGCAGGAACTTTGTCCTGAAGTTTACTGAATTCATTAATGTATGCGCTGTCCAGTACATCGGGGCGGGTAGAGAGGAGTTGGCCGAGCTTGATAAAGGTCGGTCCGAGCTCTTCCATCACCAGGCGCAGACGCTGTGGTTGACTGAGACGTTCAAGGTCTTTCGGAATCTTGTCGAGGGTGACAAAGCGTTTGCCGAGTTCGAGGTAGTAGTCGATATTAAGCTGTTCGACAAAATGTCCAAAGCCGTACTTGATCAGAACCCCCAGAATGGTTCTGTAGCGTCGGATGGTCCGGATATTTCGGTTTACGCGCAGGATGGGCAGCATATTGACTTCAGTTCAGTGCAGAATTAATTATTTAAGTTTTTTTTCCAGTTGGGCAACTTTCTTCTTCAACTTGTCAAACTCAGCAGCGGTGACAACCCCCATGCGCTCACAGGTCTTTTTAACTTCTTCTCGGGCTTGCTCCATCAACTTTTCCTGGTTTTGAGCTGCGGCATCCTGAATCTTCTGCAGAAAAGCTTTGCCTTCATCCTCGCTGATATTCATCTTCTCCCGGAGTTCCTGGAGTAGCTCCTCAGCCTTCTTCTGTGTCAGGGTCATTGCGCCAACCGCAGTCAATAGAGATTTTTCGAGCAACTCGATCATTTTTGCCTCCTTGATGTGGTGGAATGAAATAGTTATATCAATATGTTAGCAGGGGATGAGAGGCTTTCAAGCCGGACGGAGAAGATATTCAATCTCTGGGAGCGCTGCTCGCGCAGACGATTCTCCCGCGGCAATAATCTCTTTGGCTCGATGAAACTCAAGCAAGGTGATTCCATCGAACGTCGGCCTGATGATTAAGTCCTGAGGATTCTGACTAATGTGCAGCTCATTAATCAGGTTCTCCATGATGGCGACACTCTGTGCGCAGACACGGAAAATGTTCGGCGCTTTCAACTGTCCCGGGTCCTCGTTATGGGCTGTTTCTGGCTCCTGTCCAAGGGCAGAACGAAAGGCTTGTTCGATGCTGCGGGCACTGAAGAGTTTTCTCCAGCGGCTGATGTTTGTTGCGTCGCCATGCCTGCCCGGGAGAAATGTTTCCGGCGATTGTTTTTTGACCGCAGGGATAGTGCAAACACCGATAATTTTTTCTGCGCCAAGGTTGCGGGCCACGTTGGTTGGGATCGGATTGCAGAGGCCGCCATCGACCAGAAACCTTTGTCCGAAGCGGACCGGTGAAAAAATACCCGGGAATGCCAAGCTGGCCTGCAATGCCTCGAGAAGATCCCCTTGTTTGATGATGATCGCTTCCCCGGTGTTGATGTCTGTTGCCGTCACGGCCAGGGTCTGCTGAAGGTCTTTGAATTCTCGGGCTGGGAGCAGTTCAGCGATGAAGGCGACCAGCTTCCTGCTGTCTGTCAAACTTGATGTGGGTAAGACCGGGTCAAGCAGGCTGGCCATTTTACGCCAGTCGATGGTCAGCGCAACGTCCTCCATCTGTGCAACCGGTACCCCGGCGGCATACATGGCTCCAATCAGTGCGCCTATGGAGGTCCCGGTAATGATGTCGACAGGGATTTTGGCTTCATCGAGAACTTTGAGGACACCGATGTGGGCAAGGCCTCTGGCTGCACCGCTTCCGAGAGCCAATCCTAGCTTTGGAGAGGGTGAGGCGATGGTCATATCGGCTCCGGTGTGATGGTCAGAAGTGAACTTGTTATCGCTTGAATAACCATAAAAGTAACGAGAACAATAGCGAAATCAGGAGGCAGGTGCCAAGCGGGAAGAAGAAAGAGAAATTCTCCTTTTCTACACGGATGTCACCCGGCAGCCTGCCGAGGAAGTTGAGTTTTCCGCCGTAGCTCAAAAACAGGCCAATGCCTAACAACAGTAAACCCAAAATGATGAGTGCTCTGCCGAGGTCTTTGCCCATCAGTTGTTGCTGCTGGGATGATACCGATCCTTTTCCGAATAGATACATCCGCAATATTGCTGCCGATAGAGGCCCATGGCCTTGGACGCCTTGATGCCATCTTGCCAGCCGATTCGATAGTCATCGTACAGAAACTCTATGCCGTAATGCAGGCCCAGCTCTTCACCCATTTTACGAATCATCTCGTGGTTCTGGTAACGGGAATAGAGAAGACTGGTCGTGAACGCATCGTAGCCGGATTTTGCAGCATATTCTGCAGCTTGTTTGAGCCGAGACTGGTAGCAGTAGGTACAGCGATTGGTTGGCTCTGATGCCACCTGGGAAAGAAAATCTTCCAACAGGTATTCGTCTTTGTAGATGACCTGAAGTTGACTGGCTGAGGCATATTGTTCAACGGCCTCAAGCCGTCGACGATACTCCTGGTAGGGATGTATGTTGTGATTGAAGAAGTAGCCTGTTACCAGATGTCCTGCCTCGCGTAAAAGACGGACGGGGTAGATCGTGCAGTTAGCGCAACAGATATGGAGTAAGACGTTCATGGCTAAGACCTCTTTATGGATTGAACAACCTGTTCATCATAATATGATTTGCAAAAAAAGACCAGAGACCTTAAGGGGTTGGGTGTCAGAAGAAAGGCTTAGCAACCTGTCGCACTAACCATGGACTGGCTGCGAATTCACCTGTTTGGCCCATATTTCAGCTCCTTTTCGACCCATAGATACAGCTATTACTCTCAAAAGAGCCAAAATCTGTCCTCAAACGGTCAACCTTTCGCTTTAGCCCAGATAGTCCGACAGGCTGCTAGGCTGTTTTGTATGCCTTTTCAGGAGGCAAATTCTGTTGCTGCCAGATTCGTCCTGCCAGCTTGACCGCCTGTTGACGATGTGGTTCAAAACGTCGGCAGGCCCGCATTAAGTTGTCGTGCAGACGTACGAGATCGGAACGATACTGTTGGATGATTTTGGCAAGGATGAATTCATCAACGGGAAGAGAGACTTGCTCCTGATCCGTGTAAGACGCCAGGACAAGCGCTTCGGCGATGAGTTTTCCAGAGACCTCCAGAGTGTGATCCTTGGCAACCGTACCTAAGCTAATCTTGTCAAAAAATTCTTCTGTGACCTCCAGTACACCATGTAATTTGTACTCTGTCACTTCAGGACGATAGAGATCCATCAGGTAGTGCTCGGGAAAGCGCGGTATGCCATCTTCGAAAACTTTTGAGGCAATTTCTTTTGGGTTTGTGCTGCTTCTGCGCCGCGATTTTGAGCCGTCTGTGAAGTCGTGAATGGTGCTTTCCGTAAGCACAGGGGTCGGACCGAAGAGGTGGGTAAATTCTCTTTCAAGAAGATCCGGTTCCGGGATCATTTCCGTTTCGGGCAAGCCGATCAGGCATAAGTCTGCAAGGATTTCTCTTCCAGGGAGTGGCAGGCCGTAGTTTCTGATGGCCTGGGGCAGTTCGTCGATTTCTGGCAAGGATTTCTGATTACTGCAGAGGTGCCAGAGGTACTTGCCGAGCTGGGTTTGCAGAAAGAGGTAAGCTCCCCACTTCAGAGGCTCGGTTTCATCCGCCCAGTCAAGTCTGACTCCGCCAATCTTTTTGCTGCACAAGAGCTCAACCACCGATTCGTCTGCCAACAACCAGATCTGTGTTGTTCCTGGCATGACCGTTGAAGTGAGCTCCAGTGGGAGCTCAAAGACCCGGTTGTTACGATGGACTTTAACGTAACTGATTTTTTGTGGGCATTGCGTAAAAAGGAAGCTTTGCTCTCCGGTCTCGATTATTGAGATTTCTGCAAGTTGGTAACGCTCTAGCAGGACCGCCCAGAGAACTTCGACGCCGGGTGCATGAGGCCATCCTTTAGGTAATTCGAGAGAAATTTTTTCAGAAACCAGGCCGACGAGGTAGAGTGCATCCCACACCCACTTGGGCGTTTTTCGCGGTAGCTCGAAGCGCCGACTCCAGACCTGGCGTAGCAGCATCAGCTGAGATTCGCGCTCTTTTCGATCGAGAGAATGCTCACCCTTTAAAATGGCCAGAGAATTTGTCAGGCCCTGGCTGGTGTTCAAAGATTGCAAGTCTTCAGCATAAGAATATTTTTCGACCTGTTCGTTCAGGGATCTTTTGAACGCCCAGCCGGCCAGATAAGAACGTGGAGCGACCAGCGAACAGGGTTCTGCCGATGGCGGGCGATGGCAGTTGACGCGTAATGTGGCTGTGTCCGTTGACCATGGCAGATGAGGGGCGTTGAGACCCAAACGATGAGCAGCCTCGTTGATTAAAAGACTGACCATCTCCTCTGCATGTTGGTCATTGTGAGGCCATCCCAGTTGCCTGAGCCTGCCGGCCAGGTGGTGGAGCCTTACGGCGTCATCTTCAGGCAGGGGGGGCTCACCCTCCTGAATGGCGAGCCATGGATGTTGGCCCTTGATCAGGTCACTCAAAGCATAGTGGATGGCGAACTCAAGCCTGTCGGGTTGCAACCCCGGTGGCAGGCGTTTTTGCTGAAGCAGGAAAAGTAATCGCCATAGAGACATCCATGCCTTCTCACGCGGGGCCTGTTCCACCCACTCATCATCTGCTGTTCTTCCGGCGGTCAGGCGGGCGCTGATCGTCAGGCCTGGTGCCAGTTCTTGCAGATTGCGCAGACAGAGGTTGGCGAAATAATGTTCGGAATAGCTCGCCGTAGGCGGCGCGCTAGTGACGGTCACGACTTTTAATCGTTCTAAAAGGTCATCGAGGGTTTGCTGAAAATCGTCAGGAGTGATGCGATTGGCGGGCGGCAGATCAAAATCGTCAAGCAGGGTCGCTGCACCTGAGGAGACGTTCCAGATGGAGACCTCTCGTGCGGCCCAGGTCGTGAAGTGACCGAGTCCGAGCGCGTTGGCCAGAGAAACCCCTTCGCTGAGGACCTGAGCATTGACAACATCGGGCAGCAGGATCATGCTTCCTGCCAACTGACTGTCTCTATTGATCCAGAGCACCAGATCCGGAACCAGCAGCCCCTGATCCGTCAAGGTTCTGGGGCAGAGCTCCAGACGTTGGAAGGGCAGGCGCTGGGATTCAAGACGTGCTTCAATCCAGGAGGCCAGCTGCTGGCGAAACTGTTGTAGCAGGCTTGGGTCCATGCTCATTAATTCTGAATGTGGTGACTTCGAAAATAAAAAGGGCCGTCACCATGACGGCCCTCGGGGTGTGTCAGCAGGGCAAGTTGCTTGCATCACCCCCCACAAACTGAAGCTATCACAAGGTTTGGCCGTGTGACAAAGAAAATTCAACGAAAAATGATTCTTTTACGTAAAAAGGCTGCCCGGTTGCGCTGATGCCCCGGGGGTCCGTCCCAGATGAGAATAAGCCAGATGGGTTGCAACGCGACCACGGGGAGTGCGATTGATGAATCCCTGTTGCAGTAAGTAGGGTTCAATCACATCCTCAATCGTATCTTTCTCTTCCCCGATTGCGGCAGCTAATGTGTCGAGTCCCACCGGTCCACCACTGAATTTATCGATGATGGTTTCGAGCAGAAGCCTGTCCATCTGGTCAAAGCCCTTTTTGTCGACCTCCAGCCTTCCCAGCGCTTGATCTGCCATCTTCAGGCTGATCGTGCCGTCGCCATCGACTTCCGCAAAGTCCCGGACCCTGCGCAGCAAGCGGTTGGCGATACGTGGCGTTCCTCTGCTACGGCGGGCGATCTCTGCGGCTCCTGAAGCATCGATCTGTACGCCCAGGATTCCTGCACTGCGTGTGACGATGGTGGATAACTCGTCGTGAGTGTAGAACTCAAGGCGGCTCAAAACGCCAAAGCGGTCACGCAAGGGCGAAGAGAGCAGTCCAGCGCGGGTTGTTGCTCCGACCAGGGTGAAGCGGGGGATGTCGAGTTTGATGGTGCGAGCCGAGGGCCCTTGGCCGATCATGATGTCGAGCTGGTAGTCTTCCATCGCCGGGTAGAGAATCTCTTCAACCACAGGAGACAAGCGATGAATCTCGTCGATGAAGAGGACATCGCCCGGTTCCAGGTTCGTCAGAACCGCTGCCAGGTCCCCCGGTTTTTCAATGACCGGGCCTGACGTGCTCTTGATACTGACACCCATCTCCGCAGCAATAATGTGAGCCAGTGTTGTTTTTCCAAGACCGGGGGGTCCGTAGAATAGAACGTGGTCAAGGGACTCTCCACGGCCTTTAGCGGCTCCGATAAAGACCTTGAGGTTCTCCTTGGCTTTGCTCTGGCCGACATATTCGGTGAGGACTTTTGGCCGCAAGGAGAGGTCAAAAGAGCCATCGTCTCCGGAGGTGTCCGCTGCAATCAGGCGATCTTCTTCCATGGTCTCTACGGTGAAAGTCAGCGAATCAGGACTTTCAATGCTCCTTTAAGGGCTTCTTCCATCGTCAGGTCCGGTGCCAGTTCCATCGATTCCAATACCTTGCGGGCCTGGTTCTCTTTGTAGCCGAGATTGGTTAATGCGGAAATCACATCGTTACTGATATCTCCCACAGAAGGGCTGCTCGATTTTACATCATCTGCTTCGGGGAGATCGTGTACCGGGCCGACCTTGTCTTTTAATTCAAGGACCAGTCGCTCTGCCGTTTTCTTGCCAATGCCGGGCAAACTGGAGAGGCGCTTGATATCTTCTGAGGCAATGGCTCTTTTGAGATCTTTTGCAGGGATATGCGAGAGGATATTGACTGCCAGCTTCGGGCCGACACCAGAGATGCTGATCAAAATACCAAACAGCTCCTTCTCCTCCAGAGAGAGGAAGCCGTAGAGCAGAAGGGCATCTTCACGGACATGAGTGTGGGTAAAGAGACTGACATCACCGGTCTCCGGTAAGGAATAGAATGTAGAGAGTGGGATAAACAGTCGGTAGCCGACACCACCAACGTCAATGATCACGTGGTCGGACGATTTATAAGCCAGTGTGCCGCGAAGCAGTGCGATCATCGGAGTTCACTCTCTTTTAAGCCGTAGCGTGTTGTTCGCCTTGGTGTGATATTAACGTCGACCGGAATTGATTGCCAGCTGTCTCAGTGTCCGGCTGTTGGCATGACAGATTGCCACAGCCAAAGCGTCTGCAGCGTCTTCCTGGGCCACTTCCGGTAAATTCAGGAGTGCTTTAACCATGTGCTGAACCTGCTGTTTTGCAGCATGTCCATAACCAACTACGGCACTTTTGACCTGCAGCGCCGAATACTCATGAACTTCGAGGTTGAGATTGACCGAGGCTATGACTGCTGTGCCTCTAGCGTGGCCGAGAGTTAAAGCGGCTTTCGGGTTTTTTGCTAGGAATACCTGCTCAATAGCGACAGCTTCAGGAGAAAATTCCTTGAGGACCACGGTCAGGCCGTCGTATATGGCCTTTAACCTGATTGGCAAGGGATCACTGCTGCGCGTTTTGACGATACCGTTATCGACGTGGCGCAAGCGATTGCCCTCGACATCAATAATGCCGTAACCGGTGATCCTGGTGCCTGGGTCGATCCCTAGAATTCGCATAAAGAAGGCTCAGGGTTTGCGGTTTGTGGCTCGTGGAGAAACTAACCTCGGACCACGTACCACAATCCACGCACCTTTTGGTTACATGATTTTAGCCAGCTCATCTTCGCTGATGTCGAAGTTGGCGTAAACATTCTGCACATCGTCATTGTCTTCGAGCGCATCCATCAGTTTGAGCATGGTCTCTGCAGGCTTACCTTCGAGCATGACCTGATTTTGCGGGATCATTGTCGTTTCAGCGGTTTCCCATTTCAACCCTGCTGCGGCCATGGCTTCACGAACCGGGATAAAGTCCGCTGGGTCAGTGATGACTTCGTAGACATCTTCTTCGTCCTTGACGTCTTCAGCGCCTGCTTCCAGGGCGATCTCAAAGATCTGGTCGAAATCGTTGTCTGCGGAAAAGGAGATCAAGCCTTTGCGGTCAAAGAGAAAGGCCACTGAACCGCTGACGCCAAGATTGCCGCCATACTTGCTGAAGCAATGGCGCACATCAGCGACGGTACGGGTACGGTTGTCGGTCAGGAATTCTACAATTAAAGCAACGCCGCCGGGGCCGTAGCCTTCAAAAAGGCCTTCCTCGTAACTGACGCCGTCAAGATCGCCGGTGCCTTTTTTGATGGCACGATCCACGTTGTCCTTCGGCATGTTGGCTTGTTTGGCCTTGTCAACAGCTGTGCGTAGACGCGGGTTGATATCCGGATCGCCGCCGCCGATGCGGGAAGCAACCGTAAGTTCTTTGATGATTTTGGTGAAAATCTTTCCACGCTTGGCATCCTGCGCGCCTTTGCGGTGCTTGATATTGGCCCATTTACTATGTCCGGCCATGTTCTTACTCCTTATGATGATTGTGAACTTGTAAACAGCGGCTTATCCTAGCATAGGGGATTATAGCGGAACAAGCCTGAGAAAAGAGAAGCCGACCTTGCGGGTCGGCTTCCATGTACTCTTATCTCGTGAGGACTCTTTAGTGCTCTGAGGGGTTGGTTCGGTATTCGACAACCTTGATGTCGTTTTGCAGGTCGTTGACGCCTTCTACCGAACGGGCCTGCTTTTCAGCAGCGGTTTTCTCCGCGTTGGAGTGGAGTTGGCCTGCGAGTGTGACGATACCATCTACAACGCTGATCTCGAGCATGTAGGCGTCGATGTAGTCTGATGACAGGATTGCTATCTCAACTTTTTTGCGAAGGATCAGGTCGGTGAGGAGCTTCTTGCCGCTCGCCTTGACTCCTTCGAGGTTCTCGTCTTTTACACTGTCACAGATGACTTGAACCGCTTTGTCTTCCGAAAGACGTTGCGTGTTGATAACCAGATCGTAGTGAACGCAGTCATCCCAGTCCCGGTCGAAATAGTATTTGATGAAGCCGGCTCTCTGCTGGTCGCTTTTCCTTACCAGGTAGCGGGCGCGATCCGGGTCGAGCCATTCGCGCTCTGCCCATCGCTCGACACGATCTTCAAAAGGGGCGATGATTCGGGTTCGCAGAACGCTGTTGACGTCCTTGAGGAGATCCTGACCGCCACGCCCGTAAATGACTACGTTGCCTTTTAGCGCAGCTTCGAGAATGATCAGTTCGATCAGGTGAAGATCTAAAAACTGTTTCGAGTCGAGGGTGTCGACGAAATGTGGGGGCTTCTCATCTGCTTGTTCCACGGCTTCGGGCGAGAGGCCATAGGCTTCAGCCGCGGCCATGATCATTTCGCCGTCGATCAGTTGGTAGCCCAGTTTCTCAGCAACTTTATGGGCGACCGGTATGCCGCCGCTGCCCATTTCTCTGGAAATCGTGATAATTGCCATTAGTCAACCTCTATGTTATGCGTTGAAAACTCGAGAAATACTATCAACTTGTTAGCACTCTGACAAGCCCTAAGCCGCTTAATTCTTTTCAATATTTAGGTTTGTAATCAAAAGTGTGCCGGGTCTCAACAAAACGAATGGTGCGAGTTTTGGAGCGCATAACGATAGAGTGGGTTTCTGCGCCTCCTGAGTAGTAGCGGGTGCCACGTAGCAGTTCGCCGCTGGTCACGCCGGTTGCGGCGAAAACAACATCCCCATTGGCCATCTCGTTGCATTGGTAGACTTTGTCGAAGTCGTCAATGCCCATGCCTTTGGCGCGTTCACGTTCTTCATCGTTCATGAATACCAGTCTGCCCTGCATATCTCCGCCCATACATTTCAAAGCCGCAGCAGCGAGAACTCCTTCCGGAGCGCCACCGATGCCAAGCAGCATGTCTACGCCGCTGCCTTCAACTGCGGCAGCGATAGCCGGAGCGACATCACCGTCGGTGATCAGGTGAATGCGAGCTCCAGCTTTACGGATTTCATCGACGATTTTATCATGCCGGGGCCGATCAAGAATCACAACGGTGAGGTCTTCAATATAGCATTTTTTCGCATCGGCAACCCTTTGCAGGTTGACCGTTGGTGATTCGTTGATGTCGATGGCCCCTCTTGCCGTCGGGCCAACAGCAATTTTTTCCATGTACATGTCGGGGGCGTGCAGGAATCCGCCTCGAGGGGCCAGGGCAATCGTTGCGATTGAGCCATTAAGGCCCTTGGCGCAGATATTGGTTCCTTCGAGAGGGTCGACAGCGATATCCACTTCCTGGCCGTTGCCGCGTCCCAGTTTCTCACCTATATAAAGCATGGGAGCTTCGTCCATCTCGCCTTCGCCGATGACCACTGTGCCGGAGATCTCCATGGAGTCGAGGGAGCTGCGCATCGCTGTTGTGGCTGCGTCATCTGCTGCCATTTTGTCGCCTTTGCCAACCCAGCGGCCGCATGAAAGGGCTGCTGCTTCAGTGACTCTGATCAGCTCAAGTGCTAGGTTACGATCCATCGGCATTCTCCCGGGGTTTTGCGGTCGCGACAGAGACTTGTTGCGAGCGCTGCGTTTTGGCTCATTCTGTAAGGATCTTGTATGAAATGCTCTTGCTGTTTGACAGCGGCAGTCATGATGACATTTTTCATAGGGAAAGACAATTTTTTTTGGGTGTATTAATATTGTTTTTTGAATATAGTAAGCCGCTGCTATTGGAGACTAAGGCGGCTCGTTTCTGGTTGAGTTGCTTGTCGTCATCGATTGCCGTTTTCAGTTATAATGACAATGTTAAAGTATTGTGAATCTACTAAAAGAGGTCTGGTTATGAGATGTAAGTTTGTTTTCTCCTTTGTTTTACTGCTGATACTACTCCCGGTTTATGCCAACGCCGCTGTTGCCCGCAATCTGTCTTCTCAGGAGGCCTATGCAATGGTTGGCCAGCGTGGTGATCTTTTCCTCCTTGATGTCCGCACTTTTGGCGAATACCAGCAGGCACGGCTCGATGGGGCACGTTTGATCCCGATTGATCAGTTTGTGAAGCGCCTCGCAGAGGTCCCCAAAGATCGTCCGGTTCTGGTCTACTGTGCCGTTGGTTCACGTAGCGCCCAGGTCGTTAATTATCTGGCTCGACAGGGCTACCCTGAGATTTACAACCTGTCCGGTGGAATTTATGCCTGGGCCCAAAAAGGGCTTCCTGTTTTGCAGGGTGGCCCTTAGGGGGAGCGAGGGTCGAGGAGTGTGGCACGGGGAAAGTCAAAAGGAATAATCAGGCCGTTATAGAAGGGCATTCTTTACTGTTTGAAAGAAAGGTGCCATAGCCGTGACGACTATACTCGCGACCGAAAAGCAATGTAAGAGTCATCGCCACCAGCAATAACAAGCCTATGACAATCATTAACAGGTCAAATCGCATCTTTTCCTTGTCGCCTCTTACCCGTTTATTTCTATGCGTTGAAAAGAAAGTCTAACAGGTATGCAACGTCCTTTCATCTGGGCTCATCGTGGCGCTTCAAAATTTGCTCCGGAAAACACCATGGCAGCGTTTTCTGCTGCGGTTGAACTCGGAGCTGACGGTCTTGAACTTGATATCCATCTCTCTCGAGATGGTATCCCTGTCGTGATCCACGACGAATCTCTGGAGAGGACCACTGATGGCCAGGGGCTTGTTGCGGATGCGAGTCTGGAGCAGTTGCAGAAGCTCGATGCCGGTGGTTGGTTCTCCCCCGAGTTTATAAGGGCGCCGCTACCGACCCTTGCAGAAGTTCTGTCAGCGTTTACTGGAAAGCTCAGCCTGAACCTTGAGCTGAAAGAGTTTTCAACCGGAGTCGAAGTGCTGTCGTTGCTGCGCCAGCACCCTGATGCTGAATTTATAATATCCTCCTTTGATTACGACTTGTTGAGAGGTTTGCGCTCGCTCGATGAAGCACTGCCGCTGGCGGTCCTTTTTGAAGCCGGCAACTGGAGGCAGGCGGTTCGGTTTGCCAACGAAATCTCTGCTTGTGCATTCCATCCTGCGGACAACCTGGTTTGCCGCAGAATGATGTCTGCGTGTAGAAACCTGGGCCTGCCTGTTTCGGTGTGGACCGTTGATCGGCCTGAACAAGC
The DNA here is from genome assembly GCA_029667085.1 of Deltaproteobacteria bacterium IMCC39524. Classification (NCBI taxonomy): domain Bacteria; class Deltaproteobacteria; species Deltaproteobacteria bacterium IMCC39524. The sequence continues at coordinate 118,642 of JARUHJ010000006.1, read as the reverse complement.
CAGAAGCATGTTGAGGATGGGTGTCTCCGGACTATTCACAAACGATCCAGGCGCTCTTCTTTCGGCCAGGCCCGTGCTCGTTTCCATCTTGTAATCGACTCTTGTACTCCAGTATTGGCTGCGTTAAACTGCCGGCTCGATTTTAAAGGAATGTCGGTTCCTGGCCTCTGATAAGTTGCAGGAGATACGAATCTTTATGACCTCGCAAGTTCCCCCACAAGAAAACCCTACGCCCCTGTCCGCTTTGCTGCTACAGCAGCTTAAGAGCTCCGATGGAGTCCGCTTTGCAGCCTTTATGGAGCAGGCCCTTTATCACCCTGAATATGGTTATTACATGGCCCCACGCGACCGGATTGGCAAGTCCGGTGACTTTTTTACCTCCAGTAGTGTCAATGCCCTCTTCGGCCGCCTTGTTGCTCGGCAGTTGATGCAGATGTTCACCTTGCTTGGTGGTGGAGCTTTTCAGGTGGTCGAGCAGGGGGCTGGAGAAGGACATCTGGCCCAGGATATTCTCGATGCGATCGCAGAGGAAGCTCCAGAGCTTTATTCACAGTTGCAATACACTCTTGTTGAGGTCAGTCAGGACAATCGTCAACGGCAAAGTGAGAATCTTGAAAAACATATTGATCGAGTTGCCTGGTGCTCTACTGATGATTGGTCAATAGCTTCAGGTTGCTTCCTGTCCAATGAGCTGGTTGATGCCTTCCCCGTGCAACTTGTCGAGAAACACGATGGACAGCTTCAGGAAGTTTTTGTCACCACCCGCGATGATGCTTTCGTAGAAGAATTGCGTGAGCCCGCAGGGCCTGAGTTGGGTGAATATTTTAGCTGGCTCGGCTCGTCTCCTGTGGAAGGGAATCGTGCTGAAGCCAACCTGGCCGCTCCTGCGTGGATGCGACATGTTGGCAAGCGGATTGAAAAAGGCTTTGCGATAACGATAGACTATGGTTATCCGGTCGAAGAACTCTATGCCCCTTATCGAAGGGCCGGAACCTTGATGTGTTACCATCGACACCAGGCTGACGATAACCCCTATGATCGTGTGGGTGAGAAAGATATCACCGCGCACGTTGATTTTACCGCCTTGCAGAAAGCCGGTTGCGAGGTGGGTTTGGAAACACTCTGGTTTGGTGAACAGTATCGTTTCTTGCTGGCACTTGGGTTTTTTGAAGAATTGGTCAAGCTCGAAGCGGCCGCGTCGGATGAAAAGGAAGCACGCGCCTTGCGCCTTACTTTGAAAAATCTGATTATGCCGGAGGCGGGGATGGGAGAAACTTTCAAGGTCCTTGTTCAGGGAAAGAATGTTGGCTCCCCGGAGCTGTCCTGTAGCCGCGCAATCGGTGCGATCCCTTTCGGTTGAGAGAGTCAGAGGCTGTCGATAGGGCATAAAATCCCCCTGGCTATGAAATATATTCGTCTTTCTGTTAAACTGGTGCTGTTCCGGGTTAACGGAAGCGAACAAAGCAGGTTTGCTGCTAACTAACAATAAGAGATTAAGGAGATAATTCGATGAAAGAAAAGGTCCAGGAAGTCCTTGAGCTGGTTCGTCCTGCGTTGCAGGCCGATGGTGGCGATGTTGAACTGGTTGATGTTACCGACGACGGTATCGTCAGCGTCAGGCTGACCGGCGCATGTGGCTCCTGCCCCATGTCAACCATGACTCTGAAGATGGGTATCGAGAGAACTCTCAGGGACAAGCTTCCTGAGGTTAAAGAGGTGGTCCAGGTCTGATGACCAGACCGCCGGAGGAGGCCTCCATGATCAAAGTCAAAACCTTCGGCGAACCTTTGCAGCCCTTCAGGGCGCAACGTGAGCTTGGTGAACTGGATGAACGAGTGAACCGGTTTGTCAGTGAAAACAACATTACCAGAGTCCTGTCTGTGAGTGACTCAACGACGGTCGAAGCAGGAAATACCTGTGGCCTGATTCGCGTGCTAGTGTACGAGGAGTAGGCTGTCATGGTGGCTTTTGCCGACCATAGTAAAAATAACGGGGGCATCTCTTGGTGAGATGCCCCCGTTGTCTTTGTGAGATGAGCCTTCAGTGTGCAACCCGAAGACTTATGTGTCCAGCCTTTCTGCTTGTTTTTTGATCTTGGCCGCCATCGCCTGGTCTACGACGCAGATGTGGTTTTTTAGCCAGTCCCGCAAGAAGGTCAGTGTTTGCAGGGAAATTGCGGCTTCTCCATGGCGGTGTCTGCTTTCCAGGTCGGCAAGGGTTTCCGCCATGCGTTTATGTTCCTGGAAATGCTTGCTCTGATCCGGGGCTCCGCACTCAATCATGTAACGTTCTTCTTTAACGAAGTGATCCTCCGTGTAACGCTTCAGCGCTGAAAATATTGGCAGAAGCAGGGCGCCACCGCTTCCGTCCTGCATTGCTTCATAAAGGTCATTGATCAAGTTGACCAAGCCCTTGTGGTCACGGTCGATCTCATCGATGCCTGTTCGGTAATCTTCATCCCAGACAAACAGCATATTATTATTCCTTTTCAGTAAAAACAGGGTATTCGAAGAATTATATAATGACAATATATACTATTTTTTTGTTTTTTAAAACACTGTTTCTTGTTTTTTGAAATTTTAATTGCCTGTTTATGTAGAGACGAATGGAGGTGGCTGTTTGTTGAAGTGATTCGTAGAAAAGTCCAAGGCGAGTCAATACGTCTGCGTCAATTGCCTTATTTACCGGGTCTTATCGTTGTTGCCTCTCTGCCCCTGAATAAATTCTGCTAACCGCAACAGGACACCTTGCTGGGTGACAATTGCGCCATGAGGACAAAGTTCCTGGCAACAGAAACAACGAATACATCGACCATAGTCAATCTGGACACCACGCTCATCAATACTCACGGCCTCTGGAGGACAATGGGTGACACAATGTCCGCACTTTTTGCAATCACCGGTGATGCCGGGTTGTGCGGTGATGGCATTTTTGAGCAGGTTTTTGACGGGGGTCGGCAACCCGAAGTTGACATCGGAATTCTTCGCTGCAAGGAAGTTGGTTGTTGCCAGCGAGGACAAATCTGCGCCCTGAAGAATGATCTCGTTAATCGAGACGCCCTCACGTCCTGATTCTCTGGCAACGCGTTGGGTCCAGACTCTTTGCTCCGGAAGGTTAACCATGGCGGTCGCGATAGTGTCGAGAGCAATGGGTGTTGTTGATGCGAGCAAAGCCCCTAGCTGAACTGGGTCGCCGTTACCTGGGCCATTACCTTCCATGGCGATAACCGCGTCCATGATCGAAAGGGCCGGCTGGAAGCGTTCCGCTAGCTCAAGCAGCATCAGGGCAAAGAACGCTTTGTCGGTCCCCGCTTGAAGATGCAACCGGACTTTGCGCATGCCGACTACGAGCCCGAAAAGGTTTTTGACCGCTCCGGTATAACCCATCATCTGGTGAGTCTTGAGTTTGGGCAGGTTGATGATAACGTCGGTTTCCAGGGCTTCTCTGGCTACTTCCAAATGATGGAAGGTCCCTGTTTTTAGAGTGATCGGAACGGATTCCTCAAAGGGTGCGAAATGAACTCCGGTCTCCTCAATCACGTCCATTATGCCGCATTTGCGGGCGACGTTCTCCGGTTTGCCCAACCCGGGCGAGTCTCCTACGCTGATATGCCCACCGGCACTCTGGGCCATAAGGATGACCTGGCGTACGATTTCCGGATGAGTGGTGACGGCTTTCTCAGGGGTCTTGCCGGCCAACATGTTGGGCTTTAAAAGGACCTTCTGGCCGGATTTGATAAAGCTGGAAATGCCCCCTAGTGGTTCAAGGAGAAGATGTAGCGCGTCCTGCACTCGAGCGGGGTCATAATCGGTTAAGGCTTGCAGTGAGACGGAATGGCTCATTGGCTGATAACCTGGATCTGTACCTGGCGTTGACGGGGCCCATCGAATTCACAGAAGTAAATCCCCTGCCAGGTGCCGAGCCGTAGTTCGCCGTTATTGATGATCAAGGTTTCACTGGCACCAAAAAGGCTGCTTTTCAGGTGAGCGGCGCTGTTGCCTTCGAGGTGACGATAAGCATCCTGCATCGGCACGATCTTATTGATCGCCATCACCAGATCGTGGCAAACCGCCGGGTCGGCATTTTCGTTGATTGTGATAGCTGCGGTTGTATGGTGAGTGAAGATAACGGCCAGACCCTCAGTCACTCCGGTCTCGCGTATGACTTTACAAACGTCCGCCGAGATGTCGATCATCTCAACCTGCCGGTTGCTTCTTACCTGAAGGGTTTTCATTAAGCTTTGCTGCTCAAAGCTTCGATAACCGTTTGTAACGCACGGGGGTGGAAGAGCAGGGCGGTATGCCCCATGCCATCGAGTTCAAAATGACGGGCACCCTCCATTTTGGCTGATTCCACGGGGAGGACAATATTGTCGTAGCGGGTAAAAATCGAAGTCGCAGGCGTTGCCTCGGGCCATGGGACGCTGTTGAACCTAGTGAGGAACTCGCATCCGGGCAAGAGGCTCTTTCCCATCGTCGAGAGAGCAAAAGGGGCCAGCTTCGAACCGTGATGAGGTGAACCGAGAGTCACCATCGCTTGTACATGAGCAGAGCCGCCACGGCTCTGTACGTAGTTGCGTGCGATCAGCCCTCCCATTGAGTGGCCGATCAGGATGACTTTTTCGACTTTAAGGTGGATGCGAAGTTCATCGACCTTTTTTGCCAACTGCTCTGACAAAGCCTCTATGTCGCGCCATGGGGGCGTATTAATGCTGATGACCTGCTGATATCCGGCCGCTTTTAGCCGGTGTTGCAGCCAGAGAAGACAACTACGGTTCTGAAACAGACCATGCAGGAGAATGACAGGCGGTTTCTCAGAATCTTTCGAATCGGGAATTTGTGGTTGTCGCCAACCGAGAGGCCGAAGCAGGATCGTCAGTAGCAGACAGCCTGTCTCCTGAATGAGCAACCAGAATGCGATACCGATTCCGCGCGTTGTAAAGCGTCGGTCAATCAGCGCTGGGCTTGAGTTCGCGCGCTCATACCAGGCAACGGTATAACTCAGCAGAACCGTCAGGGCCACCACGCAGATAGTTGTCTTCATCAAATAGAGCAGTAGAGAGAGTAATATTGTCATGGTGAAAAGATTATCTCACGCGGATATAGGACCGTCAATATGGATATAGCTATTAAGTATTAAGCTCAAGGGCTGTAAGCCTGTTAACTTTAGAGAGGATTGTCCTTACAGCTTTTTTTCTGAACACCACTGTTGTATTCTGACAGGAAAAAGGGTGTATCCACCGATGCAAAAGCTGATAGACAGTTTCACCACATATATATCTGATGAAAGAAACCTCTCGCCCCATACAAGAGCTGCTTACTTGCGTGATCTTGGCGAGTTTCGTGTTTTTCTAGAAGAGCATGGTGGCTCTGATCTGCAATCTCTGGCCCGGCTCGATAGCTTCCTCTTGCGGCGCTATCTCGCTGAGTTGCATAAACGCAACCAGCGGACTTCGATCGCCAGGAAACTTTCCACCTTGCGAACTTTTTTTCGTTATCTGGTCCGTGAGGGACGTCTGGCCAGCAATCCTGCCGAAGGTTTGTCGTCTCCCAAGTTGAATCGTTATCTGCCAAAAACCCTCTCGGTCGATGAAGCCACGGCTCTGATGGAGCGTGGTTATGGCAATACGCTTCTGGATTTGCGTGACCGGGCCATTGTTGAACTCTTTTACTCAAGTGGCTTACGTGTCAGTGAGTTGACCGGCCTGGATATCGGAGCTCTTGATTTGCGCGAGAAGCTTGTGCGTGTGCTGGGTAAAGGTCGCAAGGAACGGATCGTGCCGATCGGCCGTAAATCTCATGAGGCTCTGCTGGCTTACCTTGAAGCGCGAAACATGCCCGACACGGAGGAGCCGCTGTTCCTCAATGCACGGGGAGGTCGATTGACGCCGCGTAGTGTTCAGCGCAACCTGAAAACCCGCCTGATCAAAGCAGGTGTCATTAAAGACATCAGCCCACACGCTTTGCGACATTCTTTTGCCACGCACCTTCTGGATGGCGGAGCAGATCTTCGCGCCATACAGGAGTTGCTGGGTCACGCTTCTCTTTCAACCACGCAAAAATATACCCAGGTCAGCGTCGATCAACTGATGTCTGTCTACGATAAGGCTCACCCCCGCAGTAAGAAGAAATAGTCGGACTGGAAAAACACAGGAACTGTTCCAACCCTGTAAGTAGATGCCAAACTGGTTGTCTATGAAGCCAGTTTTTTTCTTTTTTGCATAAATGACCAGATTGGTCAGAATTGTCTTGACTGTTTGCACAGTCCGAGTAAAATAATCCCCAAATTGATGTTTGCCAATAATTCAATAACCTAAGGAGATAAACTGATGAGTGTTCTTGTGGGAAAACAAGCCCCTGATTTTACAGCAGCAGCTGTTCTGGCTGATGGTTCGATAAAAGCCGATTTCTCTCTTTCTGATTACGCGGGGAAATATGTTGTTTTGTTCTTTTATCCGCTTGATTTTACTTTTGTCTGTCCGACAGAATTGATTGCTTTCAGTAAGAGAATCAAAGAGTTTGAAGACCGTGACGTGCAGGTCATCGGTTGCTCAATCGACTCACAGTTCACACACGTAGCCTGGCGCAACACTCCGGTTGATGAGGGTGGTATCGGCGAGGTTAATTATCCTTTGGTTGCCGACATCAAGCACGAGATATGCCGGGCCTATGATGTCGAATTTACGGACGCCGGGGTCGCTTATCGTGGTTCCTTTTTGATCGACAAGGAAGGAAAAGTCCATCACCAGGTTGTCAATGATCTACCGCTTGGTCGTAACGTCGATGAGATGCTGCGCATGATTGATGCTCTGCAGTTTACTGAAAAGTATGGTGAAGTCTGCCCCGCTGGTTGGAACAAGGGTGATGATGGGATGAAGGCAGATAAGGACGGTGTTGCTTCTTATCTTAAAGACAAGGCTGTAAACCTTTAAATGTCCAGGACGTTTAAAGCGAAAAGAATAAAAGCAAAGGCCAAATGCATTTCGCATTTGGCCTTTGCTTTGTTTGCAGTATTAACTCTTCCGAGCCTGACTATCTATTGATCCACTTTGCTGCGTCCTTGACCGACTGTTGGTCATACTTGGCCCGGAAACGCATATACGCTCCCTGGGCGGTGTAGTGCGCTGCCGAGAAGTCTTCATCTTCAAAACCAACAAGATTGTAGCCTAGGCTGACCCAGGTGTTGGTGATCGGCGAGTAGCCAACATCTGCCCCCAGACTGTAGTCATACTGGTTGCTGTTCCATGAGTGAAGCATGCTGCCGTGCAGACCAATGTCCCATCGCTTGTTGATATTGTATCGAGTTTCGAATGCGATCAGGTCAGTGTAGCCGCTGTAGCTTCTGCCGTTATAGCTGTCGCGCACGTATTTTAAACCATAGTAGAAGGACATCTGTAGTTTGCGGTTAAGTCGGAAGTTAGCGTGTAGATTGTTGACGATACGCCAGTTGTCGTAATCACTGTCGCTGTCGTCCATTTTGTCGAAGTAGAAGTCGAGCCTGTTGAGGAGAATCCAGCGGCTCGAGGAAGGCCGATACGCGGCTCCCAGTCTGATGTTGCCATCGGTATGGCGTGCGCCTCCAGAGACTTTAGAAATAAAGGCAAGGGCCTTGGCTGAGACAGCCACGCCGTCTTTAGGCTCGCCGACAACACTGGTGCTGATGCCGTACTTGTCTTCGCTCTGCGCCTGACGGGTTTCGAGACGGTTCCACCAGGTCCACTTTGCCTTGCGATAGGTTGAGCCGACCGACACTGAGGTGAAATCGTCGTCTGCACCATGGGCGGGTGGTACATTGTTGTTGACTCTCTCGGAGTCCGGCGTCTTGATCGTGTAACCGCGATCGAGGCTGGCATCAAAACCCCACCGTTCATTCACCTGCCAACTCTGCCCGAGACCAAAGATGGCAAAGACCCTTTGGCCATTCTCGTTGGTCTGTTGTTCCACTGCCGTACGCAGGTCGCCACCCTTCCAGGGGGTCGACTTGAATCCGGCACGTGTTCCGTCTGTGTTCGCCTCGTCTCCCCAGGAAAATTCCTGCTCGGCAAAAAGGCTGATCTTCTCGGTAAGTTTGTAATCCGCACCAAGGGTAAGCAGGGTCGGGAAGTCGCTATTCTCGTTGTTATTACCGAGCGACTGCTCGTAATCACTTCGCAGATTCAACTTGCGATCTGCGGTCATCCAGTTACCACCTATCAACCATTGGTTACTCTGTTGAGTTTCACCATCCTCAAACTTATCACGGGCTCCACGTAGGCCCGTGTGTACGCCGAAACGATCTCTATCATAACGGCTCCCGAATTCGGCGACGTCTCGTTTAGCATCTGTTGAGAGGTTGTCTTCATGGTAGGCCTGACCAGACACTGATACTTGCGGAGAGAGTTGGTAAGAGCCATCTACGCCGTATTTGCGGGTGCTGGTTTCACTGTCATTCTGCTGACCAAGGCCAAAGGACCCCTGCTGTTCACGGTAGTAGGTGTTTCCTGTGATGCGGTTCGAGCTGTGTCTGACTTCTGCAAGGTAAGATTGACCATCGCGGTCAAGGTCGTAATTTTGAGTTTCGGTTGCGGCCATCTCGGCATGCAAAGTGGTCTGCGGGCTCAGTTCGACCGTGACATCAGTGCCGTAAAGGTCGCCGTCACCAGAGCCTTTATCCTCATGGATATAGGTTGCTCCGACCTCAATTTTCTTGTTGAGCAGTTTGACTGCGGCACGGCCACCGTAGTTAAAGTTCTCATCAGCAGAATCTAGGGTCTCGTAGCGGACAACAATAAAGTTCGGGTTAAAGCTCTGATCCTTGCTCGCTATCGGGCTCTTGAAGAAGAGGCTGCCATCGTCATAATCGATATCATAATCGGTGTGACGAGCCAGAGTTTGTAACTCGATTATCTGTTCACTGTGGAAGCGATCGCGGGTCTCGATGGTCACCGTCTCAGAATTTATGACGATATCTTGTTCTGAGAGGTAGTAACGACCTGAAGTGCCGTCGCCTTGAATCTCATCCTTAGCGAAAGCCTGCTTGGTGTCAGCAGCAAAGAGCGTGTAGCTAAAATTATTCGCCTGCATCTCGGACTTGAATCCACTCATGGTGCGGTTGTAGCGGGACAGTTCTGTTTGGCTGAGCCCTGTGCTCATGTCGCCAAAGAGGGCGTAGAACTGCTCACGTTCGATCTTGAGATAAATACCGTGCGCGCTTGAAGCTTCATAACCCTGCCTGGTTCCGTCGCCGTAGAGTGGGTAGTAAGTATCCGGGTCAATGATCTGGTACAGGCTGTCACCATCACGATTCGGTTTGTCGGAATCGTAGGCCATGGTCAAGAGCCACTCGCCCTTGATCGCGCCCTTGGCGAAGAACTTCACCTGACCGTCATCGTAGAAGTGCTCGTCAATTCCCGCTTCGTCGAGGCTGACCTGGTTGCCGGAGAAGGTATTGTAGCCAGCGGTGCCCTCGGCAAAACCGACCAGGATCCAGTCGCGCATGTGTGGGCGGACCCAAACACGCAGTTCTTCTTCACTTTCAGGCAGTTTGACCGAGAAGATAGCTTCGCTGGTTGTGGTGGTCGGCTCAAGTGTCAACAGGGCGATGCCATCGCGACCGACGAAATATTTCGGCTTCTGCGAGCTGAGGCTGTCATCTTCGCGCTCCAGTTCGGTATCAAAACGATCGGTATAGAATGGCGGGTGTACCTGAAATTCTCCTGTACTGCCAGTGCGTACGGGGTGACCGTCTTGATCCCGTAAGCGGATAGCCAGGCGTGGCTTGGTGACGCCGTCGGCGATCAGGTGGGTGTACTGATCAACGACTTCGATGGTGGTCGGCTCCGTAGAGAGGTGGATGTTGCGGGAGATTCGCTCGACCGGCTTGCCTGCGGCGTCCTGTACAATGACTTCAAACTGGTTGTCGCCGTCATCGAGGCCGAGGCCGCGCCACAGGCTGATCGCGACCTTGCCATCATCGCGGACCTGAATGCCCTCGAAGGTCAATGGATGAACGTCTTGGCCATCCTTGCGCAGTTGGAGCTTTTGTTTAGGATCGTGCTTGATCGCCACCTTGGTGGTGCCGATATCCGGGTAATGACCTTTTGTTGGCCAGATCCAAGCCAGGCCCGGTTCTGCAGTGGATAACCACTCCTTGTCGAGGGCCGGCATGGTCTCAGGCTTCATCGGTGGCGCTGGTATGCCAGCGTTGCCCGAACCTGTCGGGGCCAGCCCCCTGGTTTCGACAGACTGTCGACCACTCTCCGTCTTGACCGGCTCCAGACTGGCAGAACGTTCTTCCTTGATGGAATGAACCTGCAACTCGGCACGACGGTTGTTGGTCCGGCCCTCAGCTGTGAGGTTGTCGGCCACAGGTTCATCCTGGCTCCTGCCTGCGGTTTCAACGACGGCCTCAGAAACTTTCAGCTGGTCGGAGAGATATTCTGCGGCACGTTTGGCCCTCGCTTCCGAGAGCGCTTGGTTGTCGGCATGGATATGCTGGCTGTGCTTGCCGATCGGCACATTGTCAGTGTGACCAACCACCTTGATGCTGATGATGTTTTGTCCGGAAAGATTCTCCGCCAGTTTGCTGATTTCGGCCTTGTCTTGCTCCTGGATTTCCGCCGCGAAGGTCGGGTAGTGGGCCGTCAGGTTAACTTTGCTGGCCTCGGTAATTACCTCCTCTTCGATCCTGACCACTGTCTCGGCCAGAGGCGTCTTCTGGTTACTGGAGGCAGGTGAATCAAACAGGACCATCGCTTTGGTGGTTTTCTCACCGACCTGCTGGTCGACATCGGAATCGGCCTGGAAGCTGACGTTCACTCGCTTGTCTGCCGGGAGGTTGCCGAGGCGGAAGACGGCCGCCGGACCGGATACTGAAGGATCGGTCAGTGGCTGGCCGTCGATCTTGGCGCTGCCGGGTAGATACGTGCTGCCCTGGGGCAGGATGACCGTCAACCGTAGGTTGTCTGCCGGCACTGCTGCCGTGGCGATATCGATGCTGTGCGTGATGAGATGACCGTCAACTTGGCTGTTCATGCTCAGATCAACGGTGCCCACCGCAGGCGGTTTCGGGGCCACGTAGAAGTCAGAAACCCAGAGGGTCCCACCCTGGAGATCAACAAATTGCGAGAAGCTGCGGCCACTGAATTGTGTGTTTTGCTCGCAGGAGAGTGATTCATAGCCTGCCGGCAGGGTGTTGAGATCTAGTTGCACCACATGGACCCCCGGGGTGACGCCTTCGAAATGGTACATGCCGTTACTGTCAGTGACTGCGTAGGTTCCGTCTTCCAGGTATATCCGCGTCTGGCCGAGGCCGTCCTTGGCGGTGTCATCAATCTCGCAGGAACCCACCTTGACCCGGCCCATGATGAAGGCGTTGTTGCGGAAGAAATCGTCCCGGACCATGACCCGGGCGGTGGCCTGATTCGATTGTGTGGCCTGGGCGTCGCTGGCCATGGCGCGGTTGACCGCGTAGCCGAGTTGGGCGCCGGCACCGACTTCAACCACGTAGTTGAGGCTTACTTTCGCGGCAGCGGGAACTTCGCCCACGATGAGCTGCATCTGGCGGCCGTTCCGGGCTATGGCCGGATCTGCCACCTCGCGACCGGCAACCCTCAGCGAACCGCTCTGGTAGCGGAAGCCGAGTGGCAGGCGATCATCGATGACGACATCGTATGCGGCAACACTTTCGCTCAGGTTCTCGACCGTCAGCGTGTACATCAAGAAGTCGCCGACGGCGACGACATCATCGAGAGCTTCCTTCTGTAACCACAGGCCAACCGGAGCCGGGTCAACCGGAATGTCGATTTTGATGGCCGGTCCCAATTTGATAAAGAAAACTTCACCGTATGAGGCCAGATCGTCAATGGTGAACTGGTCGAATTGATCCCGCAGGATGTCTGGTTGGACGGATGACGGAGAGCCATAACCTGCAGGAGGGATGATGTCGAGGCGGTACTCGCTACCGGGCTCAATCAGCGGGAAGCGGAAGCCGCCAGATGGAAAGTTGAGATCCGGATCGCCGGTGGTCACCGTAGAGGGATACCCCGGCTGGCCGAAATCGTCAAAGACCTCGGCGGGAGCGCCCGCGGTCACGTCGAAGAGGGTCACCCGTGCCCCATCTAGAAGCTCACCGGTGACCGTGTCGAAGACGAAACCGTATGGATCGATCAGGGCGGCGTCCACGGACACATCCTGGCCATCGAAGGCGTCGGTGTAGCTGGCGGTCAGTGAACAGTCGGCGATTACTGACAGAATACCATTGCGGTTTGTGTCGCTGCTCGAAGCCGTAATCACATAACCATAGAAGAACCCGCTATTGTTACCGTCTTCGGTCAGTTGGAGGAGTTCATCGTCTCCGGTGTCCGGGCAGGTGATTCGCACATAGACAGTTTCAGCAACAGCGTTGTCGACATTTTGGTCCTTATCCTCAAGGCGAATGATAAGAGGTTGTCCACCATGGAAGATCTGTGCGGCGACGACCGGGATGGTGCCCGGCAGTTGGTAAGCGTCGTTGTAGCCATCGATCGGACCGAATGGTGCCGGGCTGGCTAGGTCTCCCGTGGTGCTGTAAGTCGTTGCCGGAATGGTGGCGGTATATGAGCCCTCCGGATTGGTCGGTGCATATTGCAGGAACGTGATTTCGGAAGGCGTTCGGCGAATCTCCGTGATGATGTCCACAGGGTTTGAATCCCGGGTGCCCGGTGAGCCGTTTGGAAGATCGTAGGTCGCCGAAGCAGTATTGCTGATCAAGGTGCCGGGAGGAACAGCGTCAGCTGTTGCTGCGATACCCAGCACCAGACAGCCTAAGACGCACACCTGCCTCAACATGCGATGACCCACCCAGCTGGCATTCGTATGCTCAGGCAGGCGGGTGGACCAACCCGCAAACGGACCGGTCCACCTGCCTGATTTCAAGCTCTGTTGTTGAAACAGAGGAAAAAGTTTATGAAATAGCTTTGCTGCCTTCTGTCTATTTCTGCCTAGTGTAACAAATTTCCCCGGCAGGAAAATCGACAGGAGTGACAGCAATTGCTGCCACAACGTCACTTGTCAGATAATTAAGGAATTGATGTTGATGTCGTAGAGACGTCAATTCCACTGATTTGGACGTTGTAGGTTATGATTATTGATTCGCCTTGCTTAAGCTCGCCTTCTAAATATCCAGCCTCAGTAGGAAGGAGAATAGTTGATGGGCCTGCGTCGAAGTCAACAGTCAGTGTGCTATTAGGGTCGCCGGCAGTAAGGCTTGCCGCATCACCATCGGAACTGTTGCCAGTTAGCCAATGACCTGCTGCCGATCTGCCAGTGCCACTCAGGTCCACGTAAATGGATTCTCCGGCATTATGCCCAACAATGTTCTTGCTACTGTCCACGTGATCAGGGTCAAACACAAAAGCATCTGTCGCCGATTGAGTTATGACATCATTGATGCTGGTCAAGAAAGCTGAAGTGGCACCCAAGGAGGTGTTTTCAATAGTTATCTCGTACTGTACATAGACGCCCGGAAGGTAGTAACTGAGACCATACGGATCATACAAAATGCTTTCTGTTTTGGATACGGTTACAGCTACGTTACGGAAATTGTAGGTGCCTTGGTCAGAGTGAATGCCGTCTGGATCAGAAGGAGTATTGTCTATGCCGCCAGTGTCGCTAACCGCCGTTCCTGCGTCATCAGCAAAGACAACATCTTGAAGGGTGGGGGTATTACTACCCGTCTCACTTAAGGCTGCAGCACCACTCCATGCCTGTGCCAGAAGGTCAAAGTTTTGTTTGTCCCCTTCCGTCAACAGAGACGTGTCGGCCACAGTGTTAGCAACAATGAATACAGTATAGGTCAAGTCTCGAGGAATGCTCAAAACATCACCTGCTGGCATTGCTAGCTCTGAGCCATCGTACACTGCGTTTGCGCTTGTCTTATAGACCATTGTTACGCTCGTAGAGTCGATGATATTGTTAGCAAGGGCTACTTGGTTGTAAGTGATTTTGAAATCACCATCTTTGTTACCATCATTCTTCACGTTGAAAGAAATGACTTGGACTGTCCCACCAGCAAAAACATCTGTAGGTGATGCCGGAGAGCCTGTTGCTACTTGGACATAAGGCCGAACCTTATGGTCAACAGTAAATGATGTGCTAGCGCCAGGACCAGTTGGATCGGAGTTCCCACCTGGGCTACTTTTAAGGTCAAAAGAGCCTCCTCCACTTAAGGTGTAGCTCAATGTTGCAATGTTGCTGACGGTTGTGCCAGCAGTGGTGTCTGTTGTGTCTGCCAGAGCGGATTGCGCTCCAGCCAACAAGACAGTCGCAGTCAGCAGCAAACTTAAAGCACTGACAATAAATCTTGACTTCATGGTTTTTGTCTCCTTTCGACGTTCAATTAATCGGGTTATTGAGTTTCTGGTTATGTTTGGTTTTTCCTTTGTTTTCATTGTGGTCTCCTTAAGTTTCTATGAGTTGAGTTTCGGTTTATATATTCACAAAAACGGTCTTCGTTTAAACATTCGAACCATTCGTTTTCTTTTCTCCACCCTTGCTATGTCGGTTCTCGAAATAATTTGCTTCATCTTCTTGATTTGTTTTTCTAGGTTTTTCTCATCCATGTCTTAACTCCTTTCGTAAAGCGTTTATTAAGTGAAAATGTGTCATTCAAGTTGAACACTGAATCCCGCATGAGCCTCCTCTCCTGGTTGAAGGGGGGCCGCTCGGACCCAGCGAATATGGGTATAGTCAGCAGCCGTTGCCGGTCGGGGCTTTCCATCCGGTCCGGGAACGGTTAGATTCTTCGGGTTTTCGAACAATTGGCCGCCATCGACAGAAAAGGTGATCTCGGTGTCTTCACCAAAGGCACTTCCGGCGACATAGACAGTGTGCTCGGGAATCGGATTGTCGAGCCGTATGTTCTCGGCCGGTTCTGCACCGATATTACTGAAGGTGTTGGTGTAGATTACCTCGGTGTCGGGCAGGACCTTGGTCGCCGGTTTGCGCACGATGATCTCCTTGCCGTCCGGGTCCTTGGTGGTCATTTCCACCTCGGCGGTCGATTTGAGCAGCACGTTGCCTTGGTTTTCAGCTAGCGCAGGGTTTGCGGCGATGCCGATCAGCAAGAGCAGGGTGGTTATCAGGGGGATAAATCGCATAGTCGAGCTCCTTTCGTTATGGCTCAGTCAATCGAGACCTGGAATTCAATCGTTTGGCTAGGGGACGCTGCGCTCATGTCTCCCAGCGAAACTGTAATGGTGTTTGCATCGGTGATGTTGAAATCACCGGCATCATCTGCAGGGGCATCGGTCAAAGTATTGCTGTTGAGTTTCATAGATTTGGCCACGTAAGTGGTGTTAGCTGGCACTAGATCTGTGACGAAGATGTTACTGAGGGTGCCGACTCCGATTACGTTGGCTTGGATTCGATAGGTAATCACTGCACCGGGAACCGGGTCGTTGGTGCCGTCCGGGTCAATGATCGTATACGACTTGTTCAGGTCAAGATGAAGGCCAGTTGCCTGGTAGCTGCCGCTGTCCTGAGCCAGTCCTCCTGAGTTGCCGAGGATAGCCGTGGTGTTGCCGTCACCCGTATTGGCTGCGAGCACAGTCCACGCCGCACCACTTCCCGTGGTTGATTTGGCTGTGAGCTGACTGCTGCCAGTCACTCCGGCGTTGATTGCAGCCGGTATGTCGTTCAGTACGAAAATGACCTGGTTGGCATCAGCAACCAGTGCCGGATCGTTCACGCCAAGGGTGTAAGCTGTATCCAAAGCGTCATCGAAGTTTTCATCGCCGTCGTCCAGATAGATTCCCACCGGAGTGCCCGGTAGCGGGTTGAAGTCGTTTCCGACAAGCAGGTTATCTATCGTCAGTTCGAAGGTTTCTGTGCCGTTGCCGGTATTGGTTAGCCGGAAGGCAATAGGAACATCAGATTCGCCCGGAAGCACACTGACTGGAGCCAGGTCGAGAGAGGCCAGGTCCAGGTCGATCAGTTCATCGATCTGGAAATTGGCAGTTGCCGATTGCTGCAGAGCCGGTCCGCCCATGTGATAACTTAAGGTTGCCAGGTTCGTGATGGTTGCACCGGCCGGAGCGCCGAGGGCGTGACTTTTTCCGGGAGTAACCACGGCCAAGCCACTTGCCAGGATGCTGAAGAACAGCAACTGGCAGAGTGGTTTTGCGAATTGGATTTTTAGACTCCTCGTTCTCATCGCTCTATTGCACCCTCACACTGAACTTCACTTCGAAGGTTGGAGTGTTGCCGCCACTCGCCCCGTTGATGGCGTTGCCAAAGTTGATGCGGAACGATTGGATATTGTTGTCGTAGCCGTCCGTATCTGGAGAGGGGACATAGTTCCAGGTCGTACCGTTGTAGAACTCGAGATCGTCCGACAGGCTCTCAAGATCGATAAAGTTGTAAGCGAGGCCACTGTCGGCTAAGGCCGGTGTCAGACTGTTGCCGTCACTAAAAGTCACTGGAGAGGTTGTGCCTCCGGCTGGCCCGACATAGATCGCAGTGTTCGCTGGAACCGGGTCAGACAGGGTTACGCTATTGCTGGCGGTGCCGGCAGAGCCCGTGTTGGTGGCCGTGATGGTGTACTCAACCAATGCACCTGGGATCGCATAGGGATTCAGACTACCGTTGACCGGATCGTAAGTGGTCTGCACGGTTTTGCGAAGATTGATGATCGGGGCCAGGACTGGGGTTATGTCGACACTGGAAATGTCGTTGGTGCTGTCGGTATCAATCTGGTCGAGAGCTGTGATCTCCGCAGTGTTGGTAATGGTTGTACTTGCTGTGCCGGGGTTGACAACGGCGGTGATTGTCAGCGTTGCCGATGAATTCCCGGCAATGTCACCGATCAGCCAGAGGCCGGCAGAATAGGCTCCTTGGCTGGGTGCCGATGTGACCAGGGTCAAACCTGCAGGCAGGATGTCATCGACTTCAACATTGCTTGCATCGTTGGTGCTATTGTTCGTGGTGGTTAGTGTGTAAGTTATCAGTGTGCCTTCATTCGGGACGTTGTTGTCGACGGTTTTGGTGATACTGAGGTCTGTTGCGTTCACAGTGATGTCAATAGCGGCAATGTTGTTACTGGTGTCTTGATCGGCTTCGGTGGCAGAGACTTCTGCCGTGTTGGTGATCTCTAGATTGTCGTCTTCGTTGAGGACAGTTGCAGTGATATCGAGAGTTGTGCTGCTGCCATTGTTTAGACTGCCGATGTCCCAAACACCTGTGGCGCTGTTGTAGTTGGTCGCAGTCGGGGTGTGTGAAACGTAATCTAACTCTGGGGGTAAAAGGTCGTTGACGATGACGTTGCTGGCATCCGATGGGCCGTTGTTGGTGACGGTCAGTGTGTAGACGATGTCTTGGCCAACGTTTGGTGTGATGTCGTTGACGGTTTTGGTGATTCCCAGGTCCGTACCGCCAACGGCAATGTATTCGCTGGCCACGTTGTTGGAGTCCTCTGGGTCGGCCTGGTCTGCTCCGGTGATAAAGGCGTTGTTGACAATTGTCTCCCCGGTTGTGCCAGTGTCAACCGTTGTGTCAAAAGTCAAGGTTGCGCTGTATGGAGTTGTCGGGGGCGTCTCGAGTGTGCCGACATCCCAGGTGCCAGCCGAATCATTAAACGTCCCCTGGGTGACAGTATGAACAACTTTCCCTTTTGAGGTGACATAGGTCACTCCGTCAGGCAGCAGGTCTGTTACCACGACACTTGTTGCCTGGTTGGGTCCGTTGTTCTGAATCGTGATCGTCCAGGTGATGGTGTCGCCGACATTCGGGGTCTGGTCACTCACTGACTTGGAGATTTTCAGGTCAGTGCCATCAACGGTCACCGACGCCGTATCGTATTCGTCACCGGGGGTGCTGTCCGGTTGATCGACGTCCGTGATCTCGGCTTCGTTGACCAGGGTTTGCCCTTCAGTACCTGTATCGACAGTCGCCTGGAAGACCAGGGTTGCGTCGTCCTTGTCGTTGAGGTTGCCTAACGTCCAGAGACCGGTCGCGCTGTTATAGATGCCGGTGCTGACACTGGCAGATGTGGCAACATATGTCAGGCCAACCGGGATGGTGTCCGTGACTTCAATACCAGTCGCATCGTGTGGGCCGTTATTGTTGACGGTGATGAGGAACTCGACGGTGTTATTGACGTCTGCTGCGACGCTGTCGCCGAAAGAGGAGGTCGTGGGCGAATACCTGCGAACCTCTTTCTCGAGAGTCAGATCGAGATATTCCACCTTGATCGAGGCGCTGTCGCTGTCGTTGGCAGAGTTCGTATCCGGTTGGTCGGTTACCGTCAAATTTGCTGTGTTGGTGATAACCTGACCTACGGTGCCCAAATCGACGGTTGCAGTGATTCGGAGCAAAGCACCGGCCCCGCTGTTGAGACTGCCGACATCCCATAAACCTGTTCCGCTCACGTAAGTACCCTGATTGGCAGTGTAGCTCACATAGGACACACCCGGTGGCAGTTGATCTGTCACCTGCACACCTGTTGTATTCGCCGGACCGAGGTTGAGAACTCGGACGGTGTAGACAATTGTGTCTCCTTCCAGAGGTAAAGGGTCATCGACGGATTTCGTGATGCGAAGATCGGTCCCTCCGACACGCACAGAGGCGCTGTCGGTGTTGTTCTCAGCGAAACCATCGTTCGGTGTGCTGGCTGTAAGGGTGGCGTTATTGGTCAGGGTTTTCCCATTGGTTCCGGGATCGACCGTGGCGCTGAGGCTTAGGGTTGCTGTCGCGCCATCTGCCAAGCTGGAAGAAATCGCCCAGACGCCGGTAGTGTCATCATAACTTTCCAGGCTGGGAGTGTGGCTACTGTAGGTGAGGCCAGTCGGTAGAACATCAGAGATAGTCAGGCTTGTGGCGTTACTGGGGCCGTTATTTGTTACTGAAATTGTGAATGTTATGATTTCATTCTCGATTGGGGCTTCGTTGTCAACTGTCTTGAGCACCTCAAGGTCAGTGCCGTTCGAAGCAAAGAGGATTGTAGCTGTATTGTCCCCACCGGTTACATTTTGATTCAGGTTGGCATCAATGGCTTCTTCGTAGACGACAGTAGCCGTTTGTCCGTCGAGGATATGCAGAGTGCCGTCGCTGTCAGTTGTGTTCGTAGAGAGCGAGCCTGTGTATTTGCCCTGGATACCTGTTGAGTAGAGGGTGACACGTTCCGTATCTCCAGTTGGGGAGGTTACGGTCACAACGATCTCGCCAATTGGAAGCGTATCGATGTTGAGGTCTAGATCGTCAACGCGGATATAAAGCGTGTCTCCGGGGGTGGCAAGGTTCATGTCGAAGGCACCGTTAAGGTCATCAACGAGGCGAACCTTGCCGTTGTAGAACGTCAAGCTTTGAGGTAGGGCCCCTGAAAGGGTTATGAAGTCGGACAGACCTGTGTACAGATCAGATCCTCCAACGAGATCAGCACCACTCTCCGTGAGGTTGTTGTCCGCGCTGGTGCTGCCAACAAAATAGCGGATTAAATTGTCGTCGGTGATGCCTGTAGCTGCCTTTAACACGGCCGTTGGCAACTTCCAGTCAAGGAAATAGTCAAGGTCATCGTTGTCAACGTTGCAGCTACCGTCAGGGTTGGGGCCGTTGTAGCAGCTTCCAGCAGGGACTATGCGATGATTTCCGGCTACCGGGTACCAAGCGGCAAGATATTCAGCTTTGTCAGAAGGGTCACCCAGCTGGCTTCGGACAGTATTCTGACGAAGTTCAATGACTTCGTTTGAAACTAAGCCGTTGATGATGATCAGCCATTCGTAATCATCTGCATTTTGATCAGTATCTATTTCGAAGCCCCAACTGAAAGGCCTGAGATAACCTTGTCCGCCTGACCCTTCTGCGCTGTCATCCAAGCGGATACGATAAAAGGCATTAACTCCATCATTGTAGACGTAGGCTGCAGCAAGGGAACCGTCTTCAGGGACAACATTACGTTCCCCTCCTGCATCACCAAGAGGGTCATGTATTGGCGCGTAGCCTTGAGTCAAGGGAAACCACTGGCTGTCCATCGGCCATGCCCATGCAGAGGTGATCGAGCAGAGCAGTATCAGAGTTGCCAAACAAAAAGATGAGACTAGGCTCTTCTGTGAAGAGCTTGTTGTCGGCCTAAATATTTTTTTCAAAAAAGTTGCCATAAGCTTAAGTTTGTTAGCATTTTCTGTTACCACCCCCTATAGGGGTGGTGAAAAAACTACACCAAATGACCAGATACACCACAACGATGCCAAATTTGGTCATCCAAATCGGAAAAGAAACGCCCGGCTTCATTAATCCGAAGCCGGGCGTCACCTGGTTTTGTGGAGGATCGTTATCCCCTTCAAATGGTCAACACCTTCCCTTCGGCGGCTAGGCTGGCCGGAAAAAACATGTAATTCCGGCTCCTTGGCTCTGCGTCACCAGGTTGCCCTGGTTTTGCTATTATCGGAGAAGCAATAAAAAAATATATGTCTTAGCTATGTACTTAATGAGAAAAAGTTAGCCCCCCCCCCTACTTTAGTAGTGGAATTATAACAGTTGAAAGTAGTATGAATTTTTTTTATGCACAGTTAGTGCCACTATTTCAACGGTTTAGCTGTCGATAGGTCTGTTGCAAAGCGAGGAATTTTTAGCGAGGTGGGTCGGCCGCATTTTGTGGAGGATGGTTGTGAAATGAAAAGCCCCGCCGGATAACCGGCGGGGCTTTGATGTAGCTGCTTTGAGACAGTCGAAATCTATTCGCAGAGGTCGATTTTGATGTCCCAGTTCTTGATGCGCATGGTGCCGTTCTCGGCCATGTTCTGCTGCATCTTGAAGGCACGGTCAAAGAGCTGAGGCTCGTGACCAACACCGCGAGCGATACAATCCTTGGTTGCCATCTCCAGGTAATCGGAGAGAATTGGCTTGTACTCAGGATGAGCACACTTCTCGATGATCAGCTTGGCGCGCTCTTTAGGAGCAACACCGCGGAGGTCGGCCAGACCCTGCTCGGTAACCAACACGTCGAGGTCGTGCTCAGTGTGGTCGATATGCGGAGCCTTCGGTACAACGCAAGTGATGCCGAGTGGATCGGTCTTGCTCGGACGCGTTGAAGGTGAATGCATGATCTTCAGGAAGCCGTTACGCAGGTAGTCACCGGAACCGCCGAGGCCGTTGATCATTCGAGTACCGCCAACCAACGTGGAGTTGGCGTGGGCATACATGTCGAATTCGACCGGAGTGTTCATGGCGATAACGCCGAGACGACGAATCGGCTCAGGAGCGTTGGCTATTGACAGGGGGCGCATGACGACTTTGTCCGCATACTTGTCCCAGTTGTCGAAGAAGCGAGGGAAGCCCTCGGTCTCTGAAAGCGACAGGGAGCAGGCCGAAGCAAAGTTCAGGTTGCCGCCGTCGATAAAGTCGAGCATGGTGTCCTGGAGAACCTCGGTGTAAACCGACAGGTTCGAGAAAGGACCTTTGGCGAGGCCACCAACAACTGCGTTAGCGATGGAGCCGACGCCGGATTGCAAAGGCAGCAGGTTCTCAGGCAGACGACCGCGCTTCACTTCATGTGCAAAGAACTCCATGATGTGACCGGCGATCGCTTCTGAGGTGTCGTCCATATCTGCAAATGCGCGACCTTTGTCACGGTTCTTGGACTCGACTACGGCAATGACTTTTTCCATGTCGCAAGGAACGTATGGAGTACCGATGCGGCTATCAGCGCTGGTGATCAGGAAAGGTGCACGATTGGGTGGCTTCTGCTGCATGTGAATGTCGTGCATACCTTCGAAAGAAGGCTGGCCGGTGTTGACTTCGAGGATGATCTTGTCGCAGAGGCCGATCGCTTCAGCAACGATACCGCAGGAAGAGGTCAGGGCCAGGCCACCGTCTTCGGTGATGGCAGAAACTTCAAAGATACCGATGTCATAACGGCCGTTTTCTGTGTAAAAACCGTAGCTGATATCCTGAGCAAAGTGACCGAGGTGCTTGTCGCCCATACGGATCTTGCCAGCGTTGATCCCTTTGGCGATGTTCTTGCCGGTCTGGTAAGGCCAGCGGCGGTCGATCATGTCGAGGGTTGCCCAACGATCTTCAGTTTCAGCACCGACAGAGGCACCGATGAAGAGGTTGAACTTCAACTGACCTTGCAGGTTGTTGGCTTCAACGTGGTCAGCCAATGCGATTGGTACCGCTTTAGGGTAACCGGCCGGGGTGAAACCGGACCATACCAGGTTCTGTCCAGAGCTGAAGAACTTGATCGTATCTTCAGGCTTCATAACCTTGTTGAGCAGGGACTTGCGACGAACGCGACTTTCTAAGGTTCCGTAATCGGACATGCTCTCTCCTCCATGATGGAATTTATCCGGGATATCACCCGGACTTAGAAGTGTTTGCCGAGAATAAGATTAAAATTAGAACGCTGTCCTTTTCTCTCGGCGATGACTTTCTCTTAAATTGCGGTTTCTTCGGTATTCCAGAGTAAACTCGACAAGGCCAGGTCACGATGAGTAGGGCTCGAGGGTTGCTCCGGCAGAACGGATTTTTTTCTTTCCGTATACAAAATAGAACATTTTTATAGTATGGGGCAAGCCTTTAGTCAAGGGAAAATATACAGTATGCAGAAGGTCTTCATTGGTTCGCAAATGCCTGACCTGAAAAGCAAAAAGCCCATCCTTGCAGATGGGCTTTTTAATCATTCTGGTTGTGCGGGGATCAGTAATTCGTTTCCATATATTTCTGTGCGTCAAGGATGTATTCGCTGCCGACGTAGTCATTGAAAAGAGTGTTGAAAGAGGCAACGGCCTCTTCTTTCTCACCGTTCATCAGGTAAGCCTGACCCAGCAGATAGTATGCCTTGTCGCGTTGATAGTAGTTCGGGTACTTTTTAAGGACTCCCGTCAGGCGATTGATTGAGGCCGCGTAAGACTTGGTGCGCAGGTAGAACTGTCCCACTTGCACTTCACTGGACGCCAACTGGTTGAGGCAGCGATCAATATAAATCTGGACCTCTTCCATACGGCGATCTTCCGGAAAACGCTCCTTCAAGGTTTGGAAGGCGTTAAGCGCATAAATTGTCGCACTCTGATCCTGGTCGACGTTAAGCATCTGGTAGACATAAGAGAGTCCAAGTTGATAGAGGACATCAGCGACGCGCGGATGGTCGGGGTGGTTTCTAAGGAATTCTTCGTAGGCAACACCGGCCTCGAGATATTCTTCAGCAAGGAAATGTGCCTCGGCGATCTTCAGCTCTGCGAGGGTGTTCATCTCTGGTGAATAGTAGCTGTCGCGGACCTTCTCCCATGAAGCAATGGCGTCGGCATAGAGCCCTTTTTCGAAGAAATCTTCACCTTCCTGGAAGTAAACGCCGGCGTTCTTTGCCGGTGGCACGACTGTGCTGGGTGCGCAGGCAGCAAGGAGAAAGAGACCTAAAATAAAAACAAAAGTGACCGATTTATGCATTACTGAACCGCCCTGTCTTGGTTAAATTTGTTGAAGCTTTAAGTGAGAAGAATGAAGATCCTAGATAACGGCAAAATGGCTCGTTTGTCAATTGATTCCTCAGGCTGCAAACAGATTGCGTTCTTATGAGGGGTCTTCAGTCATGACATTGCGTAATTTGCTCAAGGCATTCCGCTCGATCTGCCTGACGCGTTCGCGGCTGATGCCGTATTCGTTGGCCAGGTCCTGAAGAGTGCTGGGTGTTTCAGCCAGAATCCGCTCTTCGATGATGTGCCGCTCCCGGGGCTTCAACACTGACAAAGCCGCTGACGTTTTCTGTGTGTTGAGCTGCTGCTCTTCGTGGGCGAGGAGCAGATCCTCCTGGTTGTCGCCATCGTCTTTTAACGTGCTGAGGAGGGTGTAACCTTCTCCTTCGGTTAACTCAACGTCAAGGGATGTATCACGGCCACCCATGCGCTGCGTCATTTCGACAACGGCGTCTTCAGTAACATCAAGCTCTCTTGCGATATCTTCAATCTCTTCGGTGCCCGTCATGTTACGCAGAGCTTTGCGGGTCTGGGACAATTTGAAAAAGAGTTTCTTTTGCATCTGCGTCGTGCCGATTTTGACCATCGACCAGCTACGCATGATGTAGCTCTGGATGTAAGCACGGATCCACCAGACCGCATAGGTAATCAGTCGCGTTCCGCGCTGCGGGTCAAACTTCCTGACGGCCATCATGAGGCCGATATTGCCTTCCTGAACAAGGTCGAGAAGACGAAGACCGTAGCTACGATATTCGTTGGCAATCTTAACGACGAAACGCAGGTTGGCACAAACCAGCTTATGTGCTGCTTCCATGTCTCCTTCCTGCAGATGCCTGGTTGCCAGCTCGTATTCCTCTTCAGGGCTCAAAAGGTCGAAGCGGTTGACCTGAACCATGTAGTGTTCAAAGGTATCTGTTGTGACCGGCAGATTTAATGCGCTCATGTTCTTATCCCTCTAAAATAGACGGTTTGGCACTCTGTTGTTGTGAGTGCTAAATATATATACCAAAGTGAATGTTATAATGCAAGAGGGTGTGTAAGGCAAAATGTGAAAAGTTGACACTTTCTTGTCTCCACTCCATAATGAAAATTCTTTCAGTCTCTGCAATATCGGGTTAGGGAGGTAATGAACATGCACACGATTCGTGGTTTAGTTCTCTGTCTTTTCCTGGCAATGTTTTTGACTGCATGTGTCCCTGCTTCTGAAAAGGGCAAGGCAAAAGTCCATTGCCCTGCTTGTGGTACAGACTTTGATGCCCTCTACCAGACGCGATTTTAACGATCTTTCTTTCTGGACTTCCTGGGTACTGTTTTCGTGAAAATACTCTATTTGGGCCTCTTCGGTGGCATGGGCTGCATCGCCCGGTATATGGTCTCCGGATGGGTCTACAACCTTGCCGGGAAAACCCTGCCTTATGGGACCCTGGCCGTTAATGTCATCGGCTCTCTGCTCCTCGGTCTGATCATGGAAGGCAGCCTGCGCAGCACACTCTTGAGTCCCGAACTTCGTTTCGGTCTTACGGTTGGTTTTCTTGGCGGCTTTACCACGTTTTCCACCTTCTCCTACGAAACAGTCAGACTTATGGAAGAGGGCAGCATGCTTGCAGCCGGAGCCAATGTTCTCCTGAATGCAACCGTTTGTGTGGTTGCTGCTCTGGTCGGCATTTATCTGGCCCGGCAAATGTAGTCTACCTCTGTAAAAGCGAGGATAACATGATGAAACAGGAAGAGCTGGTCCTGATGAGAATCTTTGTCGGTGAGAGTGACCGTTTCGAGAAGAAACCTCTTTACGAAGCATTGGTCGAGCTGTTTCATGCAGAAGGGGTGGCCGGAGCAACCGTTATCAAGGGGGCGATGGGCTTCGGCGGCAACAGCCAGGTGCATTCAGATCGTCTGTTGTGTTTGAGCAGTGATCTCCCCGTGATAATCGAGGTGGTTGATGCTGAAAAGAAGATTAACGAAGTGCTGCCATTGATCGAGGGCATGTTTCGGGGAGGATTGATTACCCTGGAGAAGGCCCGCGTCATTCAATTCAAGGATAACTGATAAATATGTTCAGTCGAATTTTAACCCTGCTGCAAGGTGAAGGCGCTGTCGCCGAAGAAAATCGTTTCGAGAGAGTTCAGGTTGCGACTTGTGCTCTTTTGATGGAGGTCGCCCATAGCGACGGTCACTACCAGGCCGCTGAAGCGAAAGTGGTTCATGACCTGTTGGCCAAAAAATTCGACCTCTCGGCAGCATCTGTTGCCGAGCTAATCGATTATTCACACGACCATCGTGAAGAGAGCCTCGACCTGTTCCAGTTCGCCCGTGAAATCAATGCCCATTTCAGCCGGGCAGAAAAGCTCGATGTGATGGAGGGTATTTGGAGGGTGATTTACGCTGATGGCACCCTTGATAAATATGAAGATGCCCTGGCACGGCAGCTCGCCACCTTGCTGCGTCTTGATCATAAGGACGTGATTGATCGTAAAATGCTGGTTCTGGACGAAGTTAAGGGCAGGGGCTAGAGGCTAGGGACTGGCAGGTTCGGAATTGTTTCAGCCCCTAATATTGTCTCAGGCTCAGAAGCCTAGCGGTTCACACGAATATGAAAAATACCAGTCCCCAGCCTCCAGTTCGCAAACCCCGAGGTTCATCCCTAACCCGCATCGTTACCTGGAGTCAGCAACTCCTCTGCGAAGTTCTTGAGCATGGTGACCTGGTTGTCGATCTGACCGCTGGTACAGGCCAAGACACCCATGTCCTGGCCGAAGCCGTCGGTAGCGAAGGGCAGGTTGTTGCCTTTGATCTGCAATCCGAGGCTCTTGAACAGACGACGCAGCGGTTGCAACAGCATGACTTTATCGTCAAAAGTGTGCCTGATGATACTGAGATCCCGCGAGCCTTCGGAGTCTACCTGGTTCATGCTTGCCACAGCTCTCTTAACAAAATCATCACCCATCCCGTTAAAGCGATTATTGCCAACCTGGGCTATATGCCGGGTGGAGATAAAGCTCTGGTCACCCGGTCCGACTCAACCTTGGCTGCACTCA
Organism: Deltaproteobacteria bacterium IMCC39524; assembly: GCA_029667085.1. NCBI lineage: Bacteria > Deltaproteobacteria > Deltaproteobacteria bacterium IMCC39524. Next base: position 92,188 of record JARUHJ010000006.1, on the reverse strand, counting down.
GTCAATCGCTCGAATTATTGATCCCCGGTGGTCGCCTTGCTGTCACGGTTTATCCGGCACACCCGGGGGGCGAGGAAGAAGGGAGGGCTGTTTATGATTTCTTCTGCAGCCTGCCTCGTGAGAGTTGGCTAGTTCTTTCGCTTCGTGCTGCTAATCGGAGTGAGGCGCCTTTCCTGTTGGTTGCCGAACGTATACTTTAGGGCAGTACATTAAGCTTTTCTCCATCATCACTTTACACCTAACTTTAGGTGCATACAGAAACTACAATTAAAGGCGTTTCCTTTGTTTTCTTTTTCTAATGTAGCTAATGAGGTTAAGTTTTTTTTAATAAATAGAGGCACTGAGCAAAAGAAAACCCCGTATTTGCAAATACGGGGTTTTTGAGTGTGTCAACGGGAAAGATTGAATCGATGCAGAGTTTCCCTTCTTGCTGCGTAAAATGCCCAAGCCACTATGCGCAGGCAAAACCCTCCATCAGGGACTCAACTATTTTACGGGCTTCCTTAGAGGTTACCTGGTAAAAGACTTCAACGCCATCACGCTTACCTACAATGATGCCCTTGTTTTTGAGCAAGGCAAGATGTTGCGATACGGTTGCCTGTGGTAACTCCAGGCACTCCCAGATTTTTTTGACGTTACAGGATTGCGACATAAGGCCGGCAACGATCTTCAGTCGCACCGGGTGACCGAGGACTTTCAGAATTTCGGCTTCGCGATCGAAACAGATGGATTTGTCAAATTCTACTTCTGCCATAGCTTGATCCCTTTATTGTTAAATTGAATATATAGATATTAATCCTCGGAGATTAAGAAAGTCAAGATTTTCGTGGCAGAAGCGTCTTATCCTCGACACCGGAGGATGCAGGCATTAAACTGATAACCTCGATCGTTCTGAACTTTAGCCTTCGCTGATTGTGGCGACAGATAATAGAAAAAGGTTTCTTGAATGTTACTTGGAAGCATACTCGTGTTGGCCGGGCTGTTACTTCTTTACTACGGAGCTGAGTACCTGGTTACGGGCAGCTCTCATCTGGCCCTTTCCTTCGGTGTCAGGCCCTTGATTGTTGGGCTTACGGTGGTCGCCTTTGCGACCAGTATGCCGGAGCTCATGGTCTCTCTCTTTGCCGCCTATCGAGGCTCTTCGTCTATGGCGGCCGGCAATATTATTGGTTCCAATATAGCTAATATCGGTTTGATCCTGGGCGTCGCAGCCTTGATCACACCCGTGCTTGTTGCCCGTTCCACGCTGGTTCGTGAAGTTCCGATCATGGTGGCTGCTTCCCTTGGCCTTTACCTGGTCGCCCTGGATGGCGAACTTGCCTTTGGTAATGGTCTGGTCCTTTTCTTCTGCCTGTTGATTTTTCTGGTTTATTGCCTGGTGAATGCACGTCAGCCCTCTATACCCCAAGATGGAGATGTCGAGAAGGCTATTTCTGAAGCCTCTGGACATCGGGGGCGGAATGTTGTGCTGGTCCTGATCGGAATGGCCGGCTTGGGCCTTGGCGCCGAGTTGATGGTGCGGGGTGCCGTTATGGTCGCTACTCTTCTGGGTGTGTCGGAGCTGGTGATAGGGCTCTCTATTGTTGCCCTGGGAACCAGTCTTCCAGAACTTGCAGCGTCGGTGATGAGCGCATGGAAGGGTGAGATGGATATCAGTGTCGGTAACGTGATCGGCAGCAATATTTTCAATGTCCTCTTTGTTCTGGGGATCTGTCCGATGATCCAGACGATTACCATTGAACCCAGGGTTATCACTGTTGATTTTCCGGTCATGTTGGCTTTTTGTGGCTTGTTGATTGGCCTCTTGACCATGATGCCGCCCCGGCTTGTTCTGGACCGCAAGCGTGGCGCCATTTTGCTGGGGGCTTATCTCCTCTTTGTGGGCAGTCTTTTCCTATGATTTACAGGGTTGTTTTGCTGGGAGTGTTTGCATTGACGCTCTTTTCTTTTGCGCCATTCTGTAGCGAGGCTCAAGAGTTTGGGGCAGAAAAAGAAATTCAGCAAATGGTGGGAGAGAACTACCTTTACGCCATTGATTTTCTATTCTTTAAAAGGTTGGCAGAAGGGGAGTTGCGTTTTTCTGAGACCGATCAACCTAATATTTATCGTGCAGAATTGATCGGGCGAACCCTGGGGGTCGCCTCATGGCTGTCCGGAGATCGCACCCAGACTTACACGTCGGTGATGAAACTAACCCCGGATGGCTCTCTGCGTAGTATCGAACACACGTCCAGAATCGTTAAGCGCAAGTGGGGGAAGTGGAGAGATCGCGGTCGTCATCATCGCTATGACTATACTCAGGGCATCGTCTTCGAGGAAAAATCTAAAGAAGGTGTCGTTAGCTCGAGGAAAGAACGTAAGATTCCTGAGGGTCAACAGCCCGTGGATATGTTGACGGCATTTTACAATTTAAGGGCCGGTGTTTACGGCCCCTTGGCCCGTGGTTCCCAATTCCTGATCCCCACCTACTCTGGTAAGGGCTTCTCCACTATTACTGTAACCGTCTTGACTGTTGCACAACAGGCGAAACAAAAGTTCTTCCCCACGCATGGATTGCTGCTGTCGGTGACATTGGACCCGGAGGTCTTTGATACCAACAGCGGTAACCTGTATTTCTGGTTGAGTGATGCAGGGTTTCCGGAACGCGGTATCGTTGAAGATATCATAGGCATGGGAGACGTTAGAGGGTCTCTGGTTAAGGAGGATTTATGAGCCGGATGGAAAGAGTTTTCGTTGCCGGGCATCGTAATCCGGATACAGACTCTGTCTGTAGCGCTATCGCCTATGCCCGTTTATGCCAGCGACAGGGGCGTGACAATGTTTTCCCAAGGAGGGTTGGCCACATCAACCGGCAGACGGAATTTGTCCTCGATACCCTGGGACAACAGGCTCCTCTCCTTCTGACCGACGTTTACCCGCGTTTGCGCGATACGATGGATGGTGAGCCTGCCGTGATCGCTGCTGATGCACCGCTTATGCAGGCCCTGGATTTAATGCGTCATCGCGACATTCGCATGTTGCCTGTCGTGGATAGCGACAATCGGCCCGTCGGAGCACTTATTCTGAAGCGTCTCACCGAGCATGTTTTTCTGCCGCGAGCTGGTCGCCCGGTTCGTCAGGTTCTTTCTTCCCCTGAATCGATACGGGTTTGTCTGCAGGCTGAAGCTGTCAATCTCGTTGACGAAAACTGCACCGAAGAGCTTGATCTCTTTGTTGGCGCCATGTCTCTCAAAATTTTTCACGAGCGTCTGGCTGAGGTTGAGCCTCGACGCATCGTAGTTTTTGTTGGTGATCGGCAGGATATCCAGCGGGACGCCATAGAGCTGGGGGTTCGCCTCCTGGTTGTGACGGGAGATCAGGAGGTTGATGCTGAGCTCCTCGCCCTGGCCAGTGTAAAGGGGGTCTCCGTTTTGCGTACACCTTTTGATACGGCCACCAGCGCCATGCTGGCACGAATGTCAACTCCGGTTCACCTCCTTGTGGAGTCAGATATCCCCACGGCGCATCCGAATGACCGTCTTGATGAAATTCGTAAAGTCATGATGCGAAGCACGGCTCCTGGTGTCATGGTTCTTGATGACGAGGGGATAATAAGCGGTGTCGCGACAAAGTCCAATCTGTTGCGATCGTCATCCATTAAACTGATTCTGGTTGACCATAACGAATTGTCCCAGGCGGTGCCTGGTGCTGATCAGGTCGACATCCTTGAAGTTATTGATCATCACAGGCTGGGCAACTTCCACACCGATGCTCCGATTCGTTTTATCAACCAACCCCTCGGCAGCACCTGCTCTGTGGTGGCGACCCTTTATCGTCAGGCGGGACTCGAGCCGGAAAAGGATGTTGCGTCTCTTCTGCTGGCTGGTCTCCTTTCTGATACCGTGCTTCTGAAGTCACCGACGACAACGGCTGTGGACCGTGAGTTGGTTGTCTGGTTGGAAAAGTGCTCCGGTCTGGATGCAATGGCCTTTGGCCGGCAGATGTTTCAGGCGGGTAGCACGCTGGCCGCTTATCCAAGTATCAAAGCTTTACTTACGGCAGACTTCAAGGAGTACGAAGTTGAAGGCCGAAGTTTTGGCGTCGGACAGGTTGAGGTTGTCACCTTCCAGGAGTTTGAAGAGCAGAAAGACGCAATTATGCAAGGTTTGCAGGCTCTGGTTGCCGAACGTGCCCTTGGTTTGGCCGGCTTGCTGGTGACAGATATTGTCCAACAAAACAGCCAGTTTGTGGTGCAGGGCGACAGGGATTTGATCGCCGCGATAGGCTACCCTCAGCTGGAGACCGGGCGTTTTGAGCTGAAGGGGGTGCTTTCACGCAAAAAGCAGTTGATGCCTCACATGTTGCGGGCACTTAAGTCAGTTTGATCTGTTAAGTCGATGAGGTTTTACAGAAAAAAGATAAAAAAAGACCCCGCGTAAGGAGGGGGGGGATACGCGGGGTCCATAAAGCTCTTCGGCTTGCAGGCAATCGAAGAGTTGATCTGAATATAACAAAGACCAAACTGGTTGACAACTTAAATTTTGAGAAATTTGTGAGAAAAAGATGCGAATAAGTGGATTTCTCACAAAAGCAGTTTCGGCAGCTCCTCAATACTGGATAATATTTTGTCTGCACCTCTGAATTCGTGCTCTGAGGTGTGCTGCCCGGGAATGACCCAGCAGGTGAGCCCGGCGGCTTTGGCTGCTGCCAGGCCTCGTGGCGAATCCTCTATGACCAAGGACCTGTGAGGCTCGTGTCCACTCCTGCTCAGTGCCAGAAGGTAGGGTTCAGCACTGGGCTTGCTATTGGTATAATCTCCCCGTGTTAAACAGAAATCGAAAAATGTCAGTAGGCCGGTACGCTTGTGGATGATCTCAAAGTGGCTTTTGGAAGAACTTGTAACAATAGCCATCTTTAGTCTGCCGTGCAGTGTGTTTAGTGTCTCGCGTACCCCTGGCAAGGTCATGTCTTCCAAGTCAAGCAGTTGAGCATAGCGGTTGTTCCGCCACTCTTTAAGTTCCTCTATCGTATCGTCTGCATGTCCCCGGGCTGTGGCTAGGTCTAGCAGGCTCTTTCCCCGGGTCAGTGAAATTTCGACAAACAGTTCATCGCTCAGGGTGATCTCCAGCTTGGCCAGAGCTTCACGGTTGGCTAGCAGGTAGTAACGTTCGGTGTCAACCAGAACCCCATCATTATCCCAGAATATCTGTGTGAATTTCATCTTGGTCGCTTCGTCGGAAGGTTGCGGTTGATGATTTGATAAGATGGCTGACCTCTACTGAATAACAAAAAGGGCGCTGGAAATCCAGCGCCCTTTAAGATTGTAGTAAGTTGAGAAACTTACTTCTTGTGGCAATCGTTACACTTGGTTGGCCCGCCCATCTCTTTGTGGCAAGATTTACATGTGCCATGACCGAAGTCTTTGTCAACTTCAATCTTGGCAGGCTCGCCTTCGTGGCATTTGGCGCAGTCGCCAAGTTTATCCTGGTGATCTTTGTGGTTGAAAGTTACGGTGCCTTTTTTGTTGTCATAGGTGTAGCTGTCAGCAGCGATAGCAACGGTGGCACCTACGAATGTGAGAAGCATCATCATAATTACAAGTTTCTTCATTTTCTTCCTCCATGGTTTGCGTTTAATTATGCTGGGCGTTATTGCCTCAAATCTTGTGTAAAGTTTATATCGGAAGCTTTATTAGAAATCATTAGACATCGAGCCGAATGTCGATAGATGTCGATTCTTAACTGAATAATTACAGTTATTTGCGGAAACAAAAATCGTGTTTGTCGACATTGCCTGTTTTGCTCTTTACTTGATATCTACACCCTTGGTAGACTCACTGGCATGAGCCAGAACATTTATGAAGATAAATCATCAACCCTCTGTCTGGATGCCTCTGAGATTAGACGTATCCGGGAGAGCCAACAGCTGACTCAGCTTTATGTCAGCAAGGTTGTCGGCGTTACGACGGACACCATCTCGCGCTGGGAAAATAACCGCTATCCGACCATTCGACGTGAAAATGCCTTGAAGTTGGCAGAGGCTCTGGAAGTTCCGCTTGAAGACATTCTTTTAAAGCCTGTAGAGGCCTTGCAAGAGGAACCTGAGGAGCTAAAGAAGTCGGCGATTCCATGGCTTATCGCCGGTAGTCTGACAATCGTTGCGTTGGTCATTCTTGCCACACTATTTTCTCAATCGCCTCCGGCCCCCGCCTCGGTTACTGCAGATCGGATTCTGCCTGATTTTGCAGGCCCGGCCAGCTCGATTCCTGTCCAGATCCATCTGACGCACAGGTCACAGCGTGGGGGTGTTATTATTCGTGAGTACTTCCCAAAAGGTTGGAAAATTGTTCAGGCACACCCGCCGGCGTCAAGCCTGGATAACGTAAACGGCGTCGCGCGCTGGATTATCAAGGCCGGAGACGACCGGGAGCGAGTCGTATACCTGGTTCATGTCGATACTGCGGCTCGATTAAACTCGGAAGGAAGTTTTCAGGGCGAGATTGTTGGCAGTAACGAAGGTGGTAAATCTGCGGTGCCTATTCAGGGGGAGAGTAAGATCACTGTTGCCGAAGTTCACTGGGCTGATGCCAATGGTGACGGGCAGATCGATGATACAGAGATGCTTGAAGCCTCTTTTACCATTGAAGATATGGCTGGTGTGCATATTGATTGGCATGATCTGGAACAACTCTGGAATGCCGGGCGTTATGCCTGGGACAAAAAGACGGTTAAATTTCTTCCGCAGCCCAAAATGCCATAATGCCTTTTACGCTTGTCTTGATCTGTCCTGTTTTCTTTTCAGCGGGGATGACCTGATAGGGCTTTGATATAAAGCAGCGCACTCCGGAATACGAGTGCGCTGCTTTTTTTGTCAGGTGGTCAGATAGGTTTGGGGCTGCATAGATTTTCTTCTCTGTTGACCTTGACGCCGCAGTTGGTGCAGACAAACTTGGGGTTTTCATACAGCTTGTTGATTTCTGCGCTGGTTTCGGTCGACTTCATTTGACACATATGCAACTCGCAATGTTCCTCGGGATTTAAACAATCATTTTCTGACATAAAGTATTCTCCTTCGTTATTTTAATATGAACACGCAAACGAACATCGGGATCCGTTTGTTTAAAGTTAACGCACTGATTTCATTAGTCAACCTGACATTGATGTTTGTTCCGCAGTCGAAACACGTAAAAGTAGATGAGCAGGTTCACGATCAGAAGGATACCTCCCAGAAGCCATTGTATCGAAACCGTCAGTTGTTCGGGATAGATGATCGAAACCAGGTAATGCTCGATAAAGCTCTCAGGATATTCGGGACTCGACGCTCTTCGCCGAAAATAATTCTCCAAGGGTGTCAATGGGCAAAGCCATCCGGCGCATTCAACCCACAGCCCCCAGAGCACTGCCGGAATGTGAAGCCAGATCCAGAATCTTTTGCGTAGAGCAAGCAGCCCACCAAAAAGAATAAAGGTGATAAAGAGCAGGTGTAAGATCAGTGTCAATTCGGCTGCCAGTCGGTAGCCCATCTATCACTCCTGCAGTGAGTTGAGGAACTCAGTGATAAGTGAAAAGTACCTCGGCCCGTTAACAAACATGATGTCGTTGTGGCTACCCTGCTCGAAAATCTCAAGCTGGACTGGACCTCCACACCACTTTGCGAGGCGTTCAGCGTGACTGACGTCGATCAACCCGTCGTGACGGGTGTGCAGAATTAACGTAGGCTTTGTGAAATTTTCCATGCCTGACTGCGTATTCATGGCCGCCATGACGTCTTCCTTCAATCCCTCTACTGTTGTGCCTATCTCTTCCGGGTCTAGCCTCAGTAAAAGCCTCTCCAGTGGATCAGCTATGGCGCTCTCCAGGATCAGCCCCGCGATATCAGGAAACAGTTCTGCGGCTTTTATCGCGAAGAGCGTGCCAACGGAGCGACCAAAGATCACCAGTTTTCCGACTGGTTGACCGATTGACTCAATCGTCTGTTTCACATCTTCAAGCATCCTGCCGAGTTGTGGGGTTCCTGTAGAGCCACCATAGCCGCGAAATTCGGCGAGGAAGCAGTTGCATCCCATGCGACCGATTAATTCCGGAAAACCGTCAAGGTAATCGGCCACAACCTCACCGTTGCCATGGAAATGTACAATGGTATGCGCTTGGGGGGATATCTCATGGTAGTAGCAGGCCAGCCGTGCTTCTGGACAATCGACCCAGAATGTGTCCGGCACAGAGGCCCGGCGTGGGAAGAAATAACGTTGGCTGATGATTGGGTGATCAAGTAATGAAGGCTCTGACATCATTCCTCTTTCTCCCAGAATTTTTTCAGGAACTGGTCACGACCGGAGTTGTAGCGATAAGCTTTATATTGCTCCGGGCTCTTCTGGTAATAATCATGATGGTAGTCTTCAGCGGGATAAAAAGTTTCCAGTGGAACGATCTCTATCGCCAGAGGACTTTTAAATCGACCTGACGCGGCCAGCTCTTCTTGTGACTTCTCGGCGAGTTGTTGCTGCTCCTGGTCATGATAGAAGATGGCCGGACGATATTGGGAGCCGCGGTCGACGAACTGCCCGTCTGGGTCCGCCGGGTTGATGTTGCGCCAGAAGACGTCCAGTAATTCTGGGTAGCTGACTTTTTGTGGGTTGAAAAACACCTGTAGCGCCTCCGTGTGCCCGGATATTCCACTACAAACCTCTTCGTAGGTGGGGTTTTCCTTGTGCCCACCTGTGTAGCCCGGGATCGTAGAGATTACACCTTCCAGATTATCGAATGGAGGCTGCATGCACCAGAAACAGCCTCCGGCAAAAGTTGCCTTGGCCAAGCTTTCAGAATCCACTGACATCGAGTTTCTCCTATGTTTTGGTGTGCCAGGGGGCTGTATCCTCCTGACGTCTGGCAAACTATTTTTTGGTTACCACAAGCCAGAGGGCGTGAACCATTCCGGGGAGTCCGCCGAGCAGTGTTAAGACAATGTTGGCCCAGAAGTGAAGAGTGGGGCCAACCTGCATGAAGGCTGCAACGGGGGGAAGGAAAATAGCGAGAAGAATTTTGACGATGTCCATGGCAGTACCCCTTGAATTTAACAATTTCAGGTTATTATAACAGGTTGCCGATCATCATAAAGAGTTAGTGAGAAATCTGCAGATCATTTGATTTTCTGATGTCTGAATGTGTCAGAGTTGTGACAGATGATGTGACAATCTTGAGCTCTGGCAAAGTGGCGCTATTTTTTAAAGAGCTTTTGTCTGTTTTAGTAACCTGCGGAATTTAAAAGGGGTCTTTCTTGGATGTCTGCTTCGGTGTTGATTTTTTCTGTTTTCGCAGGGATCAATTCGATAAAGAGATATGAAGTTTTTAGTGCTGCTGGATATAGTTTTGTATAAATCAAGATGCTTGGAGTCGTTTTGAGGTATAATTTCTCAAACACACTCTTGTATTAACCCTCAAGCGTCAGTGGAATAATCATGCTTAAAATCACAACAGCTATTGCTTCTTTATTTAGTCTTTTTCTCTGTTTATTCAGTGCACCCTCTCTTGCCCAGCCTGCTGACAAGGTTCTTGTCACGTTAGATTCTCTGGACCCGGCGGTTACATCGGTTCTCGGCAATGAAGACAGCCTCTACATCAAGCTTCGATACGAGAGCGAGGTTCCGCTTCGTTTTCAGGCGATCGGCATGCACTCCGGAGTTCCTCTGGAAGTCGGTGCCATTAAAAACCCGGCGGCTCTGCACGCTCCCGGCAATGGCGAGGCGCTGGTCTGGGTCAGTTATAACAACCCGACCCGGGTGGACGCTGTCGGCGTGATTGTCATGGATGAGCAATGGCAAAAACTATACACTCTCACGAAAGCCGCCGAGATGAAGTGGCAGGGCTTCTCTGCTGACCAACCGAGGACTCCTGCAAAGTGGGTCGATACGTTACTCCGTTCTGAGCAGCGCAAGATCGATTATTTCTACGATCCCTCGCCCAATAAATACGGCATGCTCTATGACGTTGTGTTTTTCCTGACCATGATTTCGATCCCCGCTTATATTCTATTACAACTGCACATGTTGTGGCGTTATCAGTATCGTTGGCGAGAACTTGCCATGATTCCTATCTTTCCTTATCTGATCCTGGCGTTCTATATGCTTGTTGGACTGGAAATTGACGAGTCGTTAAGGGTGACCTTCCTGTTCCGCTACACTTCACTGGCGTTTCTCTACCTTGTTGCCTTATTGTTGGCGAAACGCTTCTGGCAGAACAAGCTGGGGCCGCCAAAGTTATACAAGCCTCCAAAAGCCTGACATGCCCAGGGCCAGCCTTCTTAGAAGGCTGGCCCTTTTTTATGACGAACTATTCACGCTTTGATGCTGCGGTTCCTGAAGTATCAAGAAAACCAACCCATCATGCGCATATGCTTGATCAGGTTGATGACGCCCATGCTCGCAACCACCAGCCCTGCTAATCTCAGCATCCAGGTTCGTGCCCGACCACTCAACCAGTGAGCGGCACCACCGAATAGCAGGAGGGAAGGGGCAGTCCCCAGGCCGAAGGCAAACAACATTAAAGCACCGGTCGCAACACTCGCGCTTTGAGCGGCTGTAATCGCCACCGCATAGAGATAGCCACAGGGGATAAAACCGAAGAGGAGTCCCAAAGAGAGGGCTGAAATGGCCGGAGGGAGGCGACGAAGGCCAGCTACGGCAAGCGTCATTGCTTTCATCGGCCCGGGGAAGTCGAGCTTGGAGACATTCAGCCAAGTAAACAGTCCTGCTGTGCCGAGACCAACCAGGATAACGAAGACGTCAGATCCAATCAGCAGGGATCTTGTCACCATTTTAAAACGATCGGTATAAGCCAGAGCAGAACCAAGCCAGCCAACCACAGCGCCGATAAAAGTGTAGGTGCTGATTCGCCCCAGGTTATAGAGTAGATGAAAAAACCAACCGCCCTGGCGTCCCGCCTCTGACAGTGACAGGGCGCTGACAAGGCCTCCGCACATGCCTATACAATGGCCCGTGCCGAGCAGGCCCGTGACAAAGGCCATGTAAATGAGCGAGTCACTCATTTCATGATGACCATTTCGATATCAAAAATAATTTTTTCTGTTTCAGCCTCTGGACGATTGACTTCAACGTTGACCTGCCAGGCTCCCGCCATGGTAAAGATCGCCGTGCCACGATAAGCGTTGTCCTGCCACACGGCTTTTGGATTGTTAGGCGGCATCGGCATGAAGGGCATCGTCAGGTCCAGAGCCAGTTCGGCATCTTTGATCATCTCACCGGCGTTGTTCTTCAGCTCAATCGTAAAGGGGATTTCAGTCATGGCCTGGAGCGGGTTGCTGGCAAAAACGATGACAGCTTTGCAGTCATCGGTCATTTCGGTTTCAATCGGTGTTTCAGCAGCCGTTGCACCGATGACCGTGCAGCAGAGCAGGATCAGGGTGAGGACCTGGGCTTTGATGATAATCAGACTATTCTTCATGTTTCTCTCCTTGGGAGTCCTGATCATCGTCGTCATCCAGCATACGATATTTGGGCCCTTCGATATCATCAAAGTCGCCGCGCTTGACGGTCCAGATAAAGAACAGCCAGGCACCTGTTCCGATGCAGAGTGAGAGGATAATCAGGATAATAATCGATTTTGACATTGGAGGATATTAATCTCTCGTTCAGGCTTTGGCAACTGAAAAAGTGCGACGAATTACGCGACCGAGTCGCAGTGAATTGCTAACCACGATCACTGAACTGCTGGCCATGGTCAGCGCTGCCCAAACCGGTGCCAGGTTACCGCTGGCTGCCAGGGGAATGGTGATCAGGTTATAGGCGAAAGCCCAGAAGAGGTTCTGCTTGATCACCAACAGGGTTTTTCGTGCGATGGAGATCGCTTCGTACAGACGTCCGAGGTTGGCCCTTGTGAGAACCAGGTCCGAGGTTTCCAGAGCGATGTCGGTTCCACCGGCCATGGCACAGCCGACGTCAGCCAATGAGAGCGCCGGTGCGTCATTGATGCCGTCACCAACCATCATGATTTTTTCTCCGGCTTCCTGATGGGTACGGATCCATTCCGTTTTGTCAGCAGGGTTGAGGTTGGAGTGAAAGTCGGAGATGGCCAGCTTGCTGCTGACCTCCTGTGCCGTTGCGAGGCGATCTCCGGTCAGCAGGACGGTTCTCAAGCCTATCTGCTGGAGCTGTTTTACAGCAGAAGCGGCTTCTTCACGCAGGGGATCCACTATCAGCAGAGTCCCCATCCAGAGTCCTGCAAGGCTTACATAGACTTCCGTCAGTGACCCTGATTCAACAGCAGGGATTTCAACGTTACACTCTTCAAGGAAGGCGAGGCTGCCGACCAGGATCTCCCCTTCCGGGCTCACCATACGCAGGCCGCGACCCAAGACAGTATCGACCGACCTCGTTGGGCCTATATGAACTCCGGCTGCCTTTGCCCGGTCGATAATGCCCCGGGCGATCGGGTGGCTTGAACCGTTCTCGACCTGGCTGGCGAGTCTCAGGAGAGACGCTTCACTTTGACCGGGGGCGGGAATGATCTTCTCAACGGTCGGCTTGCCGAGGGTCAGGGTTCCGGTTTTGTCGAAGGCAATTGTGCCGATCCTGGCGGTCATTTCCAGAATGTCTCCACCACGGAAAAGAATACCACGGGTTGCGGCATTCCCGGAGGCCACCAGGACGGCGGTTGGTGTTGCCAGCCCGAGTGCGCAGGGGCAGGCAACAATAAGAACCGAGACAGCGTTGAGAAGTGCCGCTGAGGATTGGACATCATGCAAGAACCAGAACAACCAGGTCCCTGCAGCGGTCAAGGTGACGAAAGGGACAAAGAGTGTGGCCACCTTGTCTGCCAACGATTGTATTGGCGCTTTGCGATTCTGCGCTTCTTCAACCATGAGCGCCATACGGGCAATGAAAGATTCAGCTGCAACCCTTTCCACCTGCAGCTGGAATGAGGAAGAGAGGTTCAATGTTCCGGCAAGTACGGTGTCACCCTGCTGTCTCAGAACCGGCATCGGTTCACCGCTGATGGTTGCTTCGTCAAGCTCTGTCTTACCCCTGTGAATCAAACCGTCAACGGGAATGCGCTCGCCTGGACGGACCAGAGTCAGGTCGCCTGGCTTGAGGCTTGTGCAGGCGACAACCTGAAGGTCCTCCCCTTCTATGAGATTGGCGGATTCAGGGGCCAGTCGAAGAAGCTTATCGATACCGGAGATAGAGCGATTGCGGGCCGATCCTTCAAAAAGCCGACCTAGCAGGATCAATGTGATAATCATGGCGGCCGTGTCAAAGTAGACTTCACCGCCTGCGAGCATGGAGTAAATACTATAGCTGTAAGCTGTCGTGACACCAAGGGTGATCAAGAGATCCATGCTGGGTGCTTTGTTCCTGATACTACGCCATGCGCCGGCAAAAAACGGCCAGCCGGAGTAGAAGACAACGGGTGTGGCGACAGCTGCGGCAAAGTATTGAATCGTCTCACGGATTGACGGATCGATGCCGTGGAAGTAGCCTCCGTAGAGCGCGAAAGAGAATCCCATAACCTGCATGGAAAGGAAGGCGGCTGTGCCGAAGCGGATCAGGAGTGAGCGCTGTTCTTTTGCGGCCGCCTGCTGCGCAGCACCAGACGTGTAGGGATGGGGCAGGTAGCCGAGACGGCTGATGCTGGTGAAAATTTCTTTCGGCGTTGTCTCTTTGGGGTTGAAACTGATTTGCGCGCGGTGCGTTCCGTAATTAACCCTGATCGTCTCGACGCCCTGAACCTTGTGGATCAGTTTTTCCAGCAGCCAGACGCAGGAGGCACAACGAATGCCCTCGATAATCAGGGCTATTTCGGCAGATGTTTCGTTGCGGGTGACGACGTGCCCGGCGAGAAGCGCTTCATCGAAAGCTGTATCAAAAACCCCTTGCGGAACGCCTTCCTGATGCCAGTCTCTCTGCTGGTAAAACTTGCCGAGACCCGCGCCATTGATGACCCTGTAAACACCCTGGCAGCCGTGACAACAAAAATGCAGCTCTTTGCCGTCAATTTCATCAACGACCAGGTCTCCTCGAGGGATTGGCAGCTTGCAGTGAATGCATGTGTCGGTTGTGACCATAAGTTTACAGATTGAGAAGCAGTTGTCTGTTAATCCGTGCGCCCTGATGCTCGAATTCCAGCCGTGCGTTCATTTCACCTGTCATACCGGCAGTCAGGTTGAAAATGTAGACCCCCGGTTCAGTCTCCTGTAAGGGATGCTGCTTGCTTGCTGTTGACCCGGCCAGGTAGAGAAAAATATCGCCGTTGGCTGTTTCGACCGGGTTTCCCTCTTTATCACTCAAACGAAATTCAAGGGTGCGCCCGATCAGTTGCGTTTCAACCTTCCAGCCAAGCACCGCTGCAGCTCTTTTTTCCAGTACGGTTGAACTGTACTTCAGGCCTTTGCTGTAATAGTCGGCGTCGGTGACCTCGGGCCCCGCGTCAATGGCCCGCATGGCCGACCAAGCGGAAAAGCCGAGAAAGCAGCAGATCAAGAGGACTATGAAAAGAGGGTAGGAGTTTTTCTTTGTCGTCATTACGCTTATTATTCCTCGATGTAAGCCTGGCTGACAGCCAATTCTTGTCCGTTTTGATCCAATAGGATGAATTCTACATCTAATCGGGTTTTGGGAACAGCTGTTACCAGTACAAAGTCAACACGCAGGTTCTCGCCTGCCTGCATACTGAGTTGACTGGTCCGCCCCTTCAGAGTCAATGCCGTTCCACTATCTGCCTGTCTTGCTTTGATAGCATAGGTCGCCGAGCTGTTGCTGCGATTGTTGACCCAGGCATTGAAAAAGGTGGCGCGCTTACCATCTTTCAACGTCCGACTTGATGCCATATGAGAGACTGCTATCTTGAGCGAGGCCTCTGGACGTTGATGGGCGGCAAAAAAGAGTATGGCCACAAGCGTCAGGGTGACCATGCTTAACAGCAGGGTGCGCAGGTTTAAGAGTGCTTTTACGCCTTTGCCCTCGGTGCCAAAGGTATAGCTGATCAGGCCCGGTTGGTTGCGCTTGGCCATGACCTGACAGCAAGCGTCAAGGCAGCGGCCGCAGTTAATACATTCAACCTGGTAGCCATCACGAATGTCAATCTGCATAGGACAGACCCGCACGCAGGAATGGCATTTGATACAACGCTCCAACTCAGTCGTTGGCAGGTGCAGGGCCAGGGTCGAGTCGTCAGCGAGGACTGTCTGGAAGCGACCGTAGGGGCAGAATTCACTGCACATCAGGCGTCGGATCAATGCCAGGTCCAGATAGATGATCATTGCTACAGTTAGCAGGCATATCCAGGTGGCGTAATGTAACTCCAGTGTCATCAGCTTGGCAAAGAAGTCCATTGGTTTGATAAAGTACCAGAGCAGGTTCGACGAAACGAGGAAGGCCAGGGCAAGGTAGAAAGAGTGCAGAGCAAGCTTTTTGGCAAAACTTTTTTCGTTGTGTCCTCTCTTCCCCTTCAAGCCCAGTCGGGTTGCTAGCCATTCTGCAAGATCTGTCAAGGTTGTTTGCGGGCAAAACCATCCACACCAGACTCTGCCCAGCAACATGGTGGTCAGAAGAAAGCCGAGAGTCATCGCCAGGCTGAAAATCAAGACTAAATAAAGCTCCTCAATGCGGAGCGTCTGGCCGAAAAAATAGAGGGTCAGTTCTGGGATATCTATACGAATCAAGCTGTTGCCTGCGATCTCTACCCAGGGGGTCAGTAGCAATAACAGGGTCACGGCCCACTGGCAGCGGCGGCGCCAAGGTGATAGCAATCTGGGTTGTGCCTGGTGGCTGGTTTCTTCTGGCATTGAGGGGCTTGTCCCGGGGCTCGCGGGGTGTCCCCGGAGTTGCAAAGCTAGGAGCGGGTCTTTCACTAGGGGAATCAGTTCTGAAAAAACAAAAAGCGGCAGAAGATCTCCCCCCTGCCGCTTTTTAAGTTCTAAAGGCTGAGGATAAACTCAGTCAACGCGTCAATCTCTTCCCGGGAGAGCTTTTGCTCGAACCCGGGCATGTTCTTGGGGCGCCCGAAGGCGATACTTTCATGCACTGCCATGGTGGTCTTGCCGTACTTGTATTCGCCAGACAGGTCAGGTCCGAAGGCCCCCTTGCCGTTGGCACCATGGCAGCCGGCGCAATGCTTCTTGAAGAGCGTCTGGCCGTCTGCGGCTACAGCTTCAGCAGGAGCCTGGACCGCTGCCGGGACAGGCGCCGGTGCTGCGGCTTCTTGCGGTACCGGTTGCTCTCCCTTGTGAATCGCCATCTTCTCTTTGAGCTCAGCGTCCGAGCTCCATCCAGAGAGGAGGTAGAAGGACATGAAGGCGACGCCCCAGATGATCAGCCCATAAAAGAGAACGTTAAAGTAGACCGGTGGGGCTTTTTCTCGATCTTCGACAATACCGTCTGCATGTTCTTCGTTGTGAGGATCCGTTGTGCTCATGTGAATATCCTTTAGTCAAAAGTCAGTGAGTTTGACAGGCAATGTTTAATCGTCATCCAGCATGTTGTACTTGGCGACTTCCCCTTTATCTTTGTTCTTTTTGTTGTAGGTCCGTATCACGATCAGGGCAAAAATAACAAAGAGGCCGAAAGTAACGCCAAGGTAGACAATGGAAGCCAGATCCATATTATTGGTCCCCGTCGGCTTTGTAGTTCCTGATGAAGTTGGTCAGTTTCCAGACCTTGTCGGTGCCAAGACTTGAGAAGCTCGGCATGCCGCCATCCGTGATGCCGGAGTAGATGAGTTCGAACAGGATTTCATCATCATAATCCTCGCCGATTAACTCCGGACCGATATCGCCTTCCATTCGTGACCCGTGACAGGCTGCACAATTGTCAGAGAATAATGGTGCCCAGCTGGAGATGGTTGCTTGGTCTGCCTCTGCGTATGGGTTGACCAGCTCGCCGACAATGGTTGTTTCCGTAGCTTCACGCCAGGGTATGTCCGAACCCAGCTTTTGCATGTAGGCCACGATAGCATCCATTTCGTTTTTGCCTTCGAGGGCCTTGATCTCGTCCGCCGTATAGGGGAAATCAAGCGTCTCCATCTTGCGTTGGATCATCTGTGGATCGAGGGGATAATTCCGAATCCACTCGTAGTCAGGCATGTTGGTCATCGGCACCATGGCACGAGGTGAGTCCATGTGCTTGTAGTGCCATTCATCGGGGTACTTGCCGCCGAGTCGAGCCAGATCCGGACCGGTGCGTTTGGAGCCCCAGAGGAACGGGCGGTCGTAAACAAATTCTCCCGATTTGGAGTACTCACCGTAGCGCAGGACATCTGAGACCAGGGGGCGAACGGTCTGGGTGTGGCAGTTGTTGCAGCCTTCGCGGATGTAGACGTCGCGGCCTTCCTGCTGCAGGGCCGTATAAGGAGTCACTCCCTCAATGCGGTCCGCTTCGGTGTTGACCCAGGCAAAGGGCAGTACCATGGTGACGATAGTGCCGACGAGAATGGCGCAAGTCGCCAGAACGATAAGGAGGACAGGTTTCTTTTCCCACATGATTTAGGCCCTCCCTTCTGCAGTTGCAGTCGTTACGGCCGTTGGCTCGCCTTTTTTGACCGTCATGTAGATGTTGTAGATAAAGATAATCAGGCCGACCAGGTAGATTATTCCACCGAAGGCGCGCGCCCACCAATAGGGGTACATTTCAACCATGGTCTCCATGAAGGTGTAAGTCAGGCTGCCGTCAGAGTTCATGGCATTCCACATTCCTGCTTGCAGAACACCGGCAACCCAGAGGGAGATCGACCAGATCAATTGCCCGACCAGGATCAGCCAGAACTGCAGGTTGGCCAATGGGATGCTATAGACTTCGCGATCCCAGATACGTGGGACCATGAAATAGATGCTGGCGAAGCTGATCATCGAGACCCAGCCCATGGTGCCCATGTGAATGTGTGCCGGGACCCAGTCAGTGTAATGAATGAACGCCGAGAAGGTTCTGATTGCCTGCATCGGCCCTTGCAGAGTCTGTAAGCCGTAGAAGGTGATGCCGAGAATCAGGAACTTGACCAGGTAATTCTCGCGCATCTGGTGCCACTGCCCTCCCATTGACAGGTAGCCGTTGAATACACTGCCCCAGGAGGGGGCAATCAACATGACCGAAAAGCCCATGGCCAAAGTCTGAATCCAGTCCGGAACCGGGGTCCAGAGCAGGTGGTGGGCGCCGGTCCAGAGGTACATGAAGATCAAACTCCAGAAGGCAATAATCGAGAGACGATGGCTGTAGATCGGCACACCGGTCGATTTCGGCAGGAAGTAGTAAAACATTGCCAGTGGCGGGGCGGTTAAGGCCATGGCCACGGCATTATGGCCGAACCACCATTCGACATTGGCATCGTTGGTGCCGGCATAGGCTGAATAAGATTTAAAGAGGGAGACCGGCTCTGCCGCTGAATTGACCAAAAAGAGGATAGCCACGCCAACGATTGATGCCATCATGTACCAGAGCGAGATGTACATCTGCTCGTCTTTGCGTTTGAGAATGGTCATGATGATGTTGAGACCAAAGGCGACCCAGAGTATGACGATCATGACATCGATCGGCCATTCCATCTCGTGGTATTCCTTGGAGGTGGTGTAGCCCAGCAGGAGTGTGACCGCAGAAGCAATGATCGTGGCGTTGAAGAAGTAGAGCTGGAATTTCGCCAGTTTGTCACTCCAGAGCGGAGTCTTGCAGAGCCTTTGGACAATATAAAGGAAGGTGGCGAAGATGACGCCGACTCCCCAGCCATAGATCCCTGCATTGGTGTGAATCGGACGGAGCCTGCCGAAGGTCAGATACGGCGGGAAATTAAGGTCCGGTTCGACCATCTGGAAGGAGACAATGACTCCAACCAGTACCGCAACCAGTCCCCAGATCAAGCTCCAGATGACAAAGCTGCGCACAATGGCGTAGTTGTAGTTCTGCTTCTCCATAGCACCTCCTGAAATCAAATTAATGTGTTGCAAAGTTTAAGGTTCAGCGTGTGATTGTCAAGGTTTAATTAAATATAACAAAAACGGTACTGTTTATACGGCAGGGCCGGATTTTTGTCAACTCCTGTCTGTACTTTTATTACATGTCAGATAAATGGCTAGATTGGGCTTCCATTTATGCGAGTAAAGTATGATTATGATAGTCAAATTTATGCTTGAGGGTTTTTGCTTTGCGAACTGGTTTAGCTAAAAAATTACTTTTTTACACGGGTGGCATCCTTGCCTTGTTGTTGCTGCTCACGTTCATGCTTCTGGAGCGCAACCAGGCGCAAGCGTGGGAGGACTATCTTTTTAGTCAGAGCCTCTCTTTCTCCAGGTTGGCAACTCCAGAACTGTTGAAGCGCTTCCGTGGTTCATTTCCGCCGGACGAGCCCGCTGACATTGCGAACATGCATGAATTCCTCGGTCTGAATCGAGACCTGGTCCAGTTCTCCCTGGTTTCGGCAACCGGCCGTCGTCTCTATGTGTCGAGCGCGTTTGAAGATTTCCCTGATCTCGATCTGCATTTATTTGATCAGGATGATATCTCTGCCCGCCTTGCCGCCGAGCGCACGACAATGCTCACCCATACACTTTCTGAGGGCAGGCGGCTGCTTGACCTCATTGAGCCAGCATTCGGACCGACCGGCCAACAGGTCATTTCGGTTCGCTACCTGATCTCATACGACTCGATTGATGCACGACTTCTGGAAGCACGCAGTTACTTTGTCATGATTGCCATTGCGGCTCTCTTTGCCTGCCTGCTGATGGTCAGCCTTGTCGCGAGACGGATCACCCGACCAATTGCCCACCTGACCGATGGCGCCCGCTCCCTGACCCGCGGAGAATTGGGGACTCGTATTGAGGTGGAGAGCCGTGATGAAATCGGGACCCTGGCTCAAGCCTTTAATGATATGGCAGAGAGCCTGGCTGCGAATCGGGCAGAGTTGACCCGTAAGAACGATGCTTTGAGCACTGCCAACGAAGAGATGCAGACCATGCAGGCGCAATTGCTGCGCAGTGAGCGGCTTGCCGCGATTGGGCAGTTGGCGGCGGGAGTCTCCCATGAAATCGACAATCCTGTCGGTATTATTCTTGGCCATGCCGAGCTCCTGCTCGAAGATTTGGAGGTTGAAGACCCTTTGCGCGAGGATGTTGCTGCCATCATCGATGAGTGCCGACGTTGTAAACGCATCACCGGTGGTTTGCTCGGTTTTGCGCGTTCTCCGGACAGCTATCGGGAGCGTGTTGAATTGAATCAGCTGGTCGAAGAGGTGGTGTCGTCACTTCGGCCGCAGAAGCTTTTTAAAGACCTCGATCTGAAGATCGTTGGTGTCAACGAGGATTTATTCGTAACTGCGGACGCCGATCAGTTTCGCCAGGTGATGATCAACCTGTTGTTGAATGCCGCACAGGCGTTGCAGGGAAGAGGTCGTCTTGAAGTGACGCTTTCCAAAGTGTCTGGCTCTGCCCGAATCCATGTTGATGATAGTGGCCCGGGAATCTCACTTGAAGATCAGGAGAGAGTTTTTCAGCCCTTCTTTTCCACCAAGGCCCATGGCGAAGGAACCGGGTTGGGCTTGCCTCTCTGTCGTAAACTGGTCGAAGGTCAGGATGGAGAAATCTCAATACAAAAATCACTTCTGGGTGGTGCGCGTCTAACCGTTTCTTTGCCCCTCTCAGGGTAGCGCTCTTCGTGAGTTATATTTCCTTTGCGCTTTAAGGAAAAAAGCTTTGACATGCTTCGTGAGGATTCATTAGGATAAGCGATAATTTTCCCTTCGGATTACCAATAACTATGAACTTTGTGCTCAATCTTTTAAATGACGAGATCCTGCGCGTCGAGGAACAGTTCCGCAAGGATCTGGAGTCGCGCGTTCCTCTGATTCGCAAGGTTGGCGAGTATGTCCTCGCCAGCGGCGGCAAACGTGTGCGTCCGATGATGCTGTTGTTAAGCGCAAAGCTTGCCGGTTACCAGGGTGAATCTCATGTTGGCCTGGCCAGTGTCGTTGAGTTTATTCACACGGCAACCCTGCTGCATGATGATGTCGTCGACAGCGCAGTCCTCAGGCGTGGCCAGGATTCCGCAAACGCTGTGTGGGGGAATGAGGCCAGTGTGCTGGTCGGTGACTTCCTCTTTGCAAAGTCTTTCTCTATCATGGTTCGCGAAGGGAATCTGGAGATTCTTAAAACTCTCTCCGATGCGACCACGCAGATGGCAGAGGGCGAGGTCCTGCAGTTGATCAGTACCTGTGACGTTGAGCTTGACGAAGAACGCTATATCGAAGTGGTTCGCAACAAAACGGCGGTGCTCCTTTCCGCGGCGAGTCGCTGTGGCGCGCTCCTCGGCGCCTGTCCTCCTGAGCAGGAAGAAGCTTTGTCTGCTTATGGTATGGATCTCGGTATTGCCTTCCAGTTTATGGACGATGCCCTGGATTATGTCGCCGATCAGGACGCGTTTGGCAAAGAGTGTGGGCACGACCTCCTCGAAGGCAAGGTGACCTTGCCCTTGATTCATACCCTGAAGCGCTGCAACGCAGAAGAACGTAAGAGAATAGCTGGAATTATCGAACAGGAAACACTCCCTGAAGAAGACTTGAAGTACATCGTCGGTCTGATTCACTCCTATGATGGGATCGATTACACCCGTGATCGTGCCAAACTCCTTATTGAGTCAGCCAAGGGTCATCTCGCATTATTTGCAGATTGCCCGGCCAAAGAGGCGATGCTTCGCCTGGCTGACTATGTTGTCAGTCGCAACCTTTAGGCCTGACTTTTCGCCATCTCCCATGCTAAGCCCCCGTCTTTTAGCGACTATTTTCCTTTGAGCTGATTGTTCTTGCGATAAAGGCCATGTTTTCCCGTTGGCTCGATGTTTGCTTTTACCTTGTGATATGTACCGACTTTATTGATTCAGGAGTTTGGCTGTCGCATGAAACAGATTGAGCTTGTCCAAGAATATAGGTGTGTTTACGAAGGCGAAGAATACCTGATTGAGATCTTTGTGCGCCCGGACGGTAGCCATTTCGCCCGGACCATCTTTAGCCCCAGAGATGTGATCATCAGTGACGGGATCAATCTTGATGAAGTGCTCCTTAAGCATCAGGACCTGTTGCCACTCGCAATTCACTCCAGACAGATGCATTTCCCTTCTCGTTCACTGAACTGATTTCCCGCGTGCTTGTCAAACGGGCTCACGAACGATTGGACCCCCGTGTTATACTCCCCTAATGCCTCGTTTGTCTTTTCATAAAAAAGTCCTCTACGTCTTTTGCGGGTTGACCTTGCTGCCTCTTGTGCTCCTGGCCACCTTTGCCGGGCAGAGCCTGGACACAGTTGAACAGATGCTTCGGGCCAGCGCCATCAGCGCGCTCGATGAGCAGGCCGCTGAAACGCTTGAGTTGCGAGCTGTCATGGTGGCTGATGAGGTGCGTACCTTTTTGCGTAGAATCGAGAGTGATCTGGGTGCGCTGTCTCAACTCCCGGCAGACAGTGCCAGTTACCTCTGGTTCAGTCAGAATCACCGTCGTCTCATCTGGTTCCGTTCCGGTACCAACGAAAATCCCCGTGAGGAAAGACTCTCTGCGCGACTCTACAAGGAACTCGCTTTCATCGGCCCTGATGGTGTGGAACGATTGCGGGTTATTGATGGTTTATTGTCTGATGATCTCCGTGATGTTTCCAAGCCTGCGAATACGACCTATCTCACCGAGACCTACTTTAGCGCAGCCAAGGATCTCCCCGAGGGGAGGGTTTATGTCTCCCATCTCACCGGTTGGCATGTCAGCAAGCAGGACCAGCTCGGTGAAGCGGAGAACCCCGGGGAGGCGATTGAAGGTGCCCGTTATGAAGGCGTAGTACGTTTCGCCCGCCCGGTATTCTCTGATAAAGGAGAGCTACAGGGTGTCGTCGTCCTGTCTCTGGATCACCGGCACCTGATGGAGTTCACTCAGCATATTACGCCGACCGATGAAAGGTATGTGGTTTTCCCTTCGTACCAGAGCGGCAACTATGCGTTTATGTTCGACAATGAAGGCTGGATTATTACCCATCCCAAGTTCTGGGATATCAGGGGCCTGGACAAGGAGGGTCACCTGGTCCCGCCTTACTCCAAGAGTTCCAGCCCGGAATCGATCGCCAGCGGGAACATCCCTTATAACCTGCGAGAAGCGAGCTTCATCCACCCCAACTACCCGGAAGTCCACCAGTCGGTGCTTGGTGGGCGCTCCGGAGTCCTTGATGTTACCAACGTTGGTGGCTCACGTAAGATTATGGCTTTTGCGCCGATTTTTTTCGATTCAGGACCCTATGCTGAGACTGGTGTCTTTGGCGGCATAACGATTGGTGCAGAAGTAAAGCAGTTCCATAGTATGGCCGAGTCAGCTGCAGAGAATATTCGCCTTCTCTACCAGGCCTTCCTGACCGGGGCCTGGGTCATGATCGGTGTTACGGCTCTGTTGGTTGTTTTTGTCGCTTTTCGTCTCTCGCATAACATCACCGGTCCTCTTTCGACGTTAATTTCAGGGACCAAAGAGATGGCAAGAGGAAAGCTTGGCACCCAGGTCGATGTCTCCAGCCCGGTCGAGGTCGCTGATCTGGCAACAGCCTTCAACACCATGGCCCGGCAGCTCTATGAACGACGGGAACGTTTACTAAAGACGCTGGCTGTTCTGCGTCGTTCCCGCAAGGAGATGAAGCGGGAGAGGGACTTCAAACAGACGATCGTTGAGAATGTTGCGGTCGGAATCCTTACTCTGGACAATGACGAGCAGGTCACTTCGCTCAATGGCGTGGCACGCACAATATTGAATATAGAAGATGAGTCGGGCGGTGACATCCCACTTGCGAAGGCGCTACATGGTCTTCCGGAAATCTATCGATCCGTCTCCGCGAATATGAATGTTGACCGCTGGAGTGAATACGTTTCACTGGAAAAGAACGGCCGCTCTCTTACCTACCGGCTGGCGCTTCATCCTCTCTCTTCAGGCAGTGAAGATGGTCGTATCCTGACTATGGAGGATTTGACCGAACGAGTGAGTCTCCGCCAGCAAATGGCACGTTTTGAGAGGCTTGCTTCCCTGGGCCGTCTTTCAGCAGGTATCGCTCACGAAGTACGTAATCCTTTGACTGGCATCAGTCTTTTGCTTGATGAGTTGCACGACCGCATGCTCTCAAGCCCGGACGATCAACGTTTGATCCAACGCGCCTTGCAGGAGATAGAACGTCTGGAAGGTCTTGTGAATGAGCTTTTGAATTTTGCCTCCTTGCCTGACACCCGGTTGGCCCCGGGAGATCTGTCTGCGATTCTGCGCGATACGCTTTTTTTGGTGAGCAAGCAATTCCAGAAGCAGAAGGTTGTCCTGCATGAGGCGATCCCGGAGGAACTGCACCACCCGAATATGGACAGAGATCGGCTGAAACAGGCGATTCTGAATCTGCTTACAAATGCAATGGATGCCATGCCTGATGGCGGTGAAATGTGGGTGTCTGCACAACGCGAGGATAAGGGCCTGAGCATGACGATCCGCGATAGCGGCCAAGGGGTTCCTGCTGATCGTCTGTCGCTGATCTTCGAGCCCTTCTACACGACCAAGGGCGAGGGCACCGGACTGGGCCTCTCTATTACCCACACCATTATTGCCAGCCATGGCGGTCGCGTAGAAGTTGACAGCCATGAAGGGGAAGGTACGGAGTTCCGTATTTTTCTTCCCGACTCTGGCCAAAATTAGCCACGATATCTTCTTTTCCCAATTGGGAACCGTTGCTCCTTGTTTTTGTGGCTGAGGTTGGCCATTTTCTGTTGATCCCGATGCCGCCCCCAGTTAAGATGACCGACACTGAATTTTTCCGCGAGTTCGGGGAGGTTAAAAGATGGAACGTATTCTGATTGTTGATGATGAGGCTTTTATTCGCGAGAACCTGGAAAGGATTCTCGGGGAGGACGGCTATCATCCATATTCTACTGACAATGGTGATGACGCAGTCAAGGAAGTCGGTGAGGCTGATGTCGACCTGGTTTTTCTGGATCTCAATCTTGGCGCAGAAAGTGGTCTGGAAGTCTTGCGCGCTATGCGCGAGGTTGATCCCGAGGTTCTGGTGATCATTATTACCGGCTACGGGACCGTCGAAAGCGCCGTTGAGGCTTTGAAGATGGGGGCCTACGACTACATCAAGAAGCCATTTAAGGCTGATGCCATTCGACTGATCGTCAAGTTGGCCCTGGAGACCCAGAACCTGCGTCGGGAAGTTCGTCAGTTGAGACGCGGAAGCCAGTCTCGTGAAGCTTCTGGTGATAACCTTATGGTTGGCTCAAGTGAACAACTGACACAGGTGTACCGTCAGATTCGCGAGGTCGCCAAGCATGAAACGTCGACTGTCCTGATTACCGGTGAATCCGGAACCGGCAAGGAGTTGGTCGCAAGAGCTATTCATCAGTTGTCCCCCCGAAAGTCGAAACCCTTTGTTGAGATCAACTGTGGTTCGCTTCCTTTCAACCTGCTGGAAACAGAACTGTTCGGACATGAACGGGGAGCTTTTACCGATGCCAAGACCCGCAAGATTGGTCTTTTCGAAGAGGCCAACGGCGGTACGATCTTCCTTGATGAAATCGGTGAAATGGATATGAACCTTCAGGTTAAGCTGCTCAGGGTTCTTGAAGACCGCAAGATCAGGCGTCTGGGCGGCAACCGCAATATAGATATCGATGTCCGGGTTGTCGCAGCAACCAACCTTGAAATCAAGGAGGCTATCGAACAGAAGGGGTTTCGGGAGGACCTTTATTATCGGCTCAATGTCTTTCCCATTCATGTTGCCCCCTTGCGGCAGCGGCGCGAAGACATTCCCCCTTTGTTGGAATTTTTCCTCAAACATTTCAGCAAGGAGTTTCACAAGAACGTTAATGAAATATCGCGTGCTGCTCTTGACCTGCTGATGCGCTATCACTGGCCTGGTAATGTTCGTGAGTTGCGTAACGTCATGGAGCGAGTCTGTATCATGCACAATCAGGAGACGATCACCCCGGAATGCCTGCCCCGAGAGATTTGGGGAGAAAAACCTCAGGACGAAGCCTCTTTTGACTATAGGATTCCGCCGGAAGGAATCTTGTTCGAGGAGATTGTCGGCCGGCTGGAAAGGGATCTGATTGCTCAAGCCGTCGGTATCACCGGTGGTAATATCGCAAAGACCGCACGTTTGCTCAATTTGCCTCGTGGGACCCTGCGTTACAAGATGGAAAAATATGAATTGGGTGAAGCGAGCTGAAGTGGGTTGGTTTTCAAATAGGGGTTGTTTCTCCGGGGACATGCCTCTCAGTTGAATCCTTTTCTTAAGGGGCCAGGTTTGCTTTTACGTGATCAGAAAATAACTGAATTTTACAGGCTGTTTTTCTTGCCAAAGAGAAGGTGACAACACTTAGGAATTTAGTATCTATTCAACAGTATCAGTGGCTTACTAAGGAATGTTGTTCTTGTAAGGTTCGAAGCCTTTGTCTGATGATCTAGTGTCGTGTCTTAAAGGTAGAACAGTTCAACCAAAAACGGCCGTTATTGGCCGTTTTTTCTTTTTTAAAGGAGGCTGTTGAGACACTGTTTTGCCACTCTGCAAGTTGACGCGTATACGGTAGTACAAAAATAGTAGTGTCGTTTCGGTGGCTTGCGGTAGGCTCGATCTCTTCTTTCGTCATCTCCCTTGAGGTTGGCACTGTGGTTGCTCAATAGGCTCGGCTGAATGATGCAACCGTTAAGTCGTCACAATAACCTGCAAGGGAGGCAATACATGGCCAGTTCAGTTTGGAATCGTCTTTGGGACATGCATGATGAAACGAAGGGCCTGGTACTTTTCAGGCCTTTACAATGGCTTCAGAAGAACAAGAAGGACTCGCTCCAACTCAAGGAATCGCAGATTGAGCACGATGTTGATCTTGCTGATGAAATGGATGAAGCGCCGGCTGAACACGCCAACCGGGTTAAGTCAGGTCCTGGTGGTGTCGAAGAAGGTGAGCCGCGTGAGTACACACAGCGTCAGCTTATAGGGCTTTTTCTAGGGCCAATCCTGTTTCTTCTCATGATTTTATCTCCTGCTCCAGCAGGGATGGCGCCTGCAGCACAGAAAATGGCGGCCGTTGCTTTGTTGATGGCAACCTGGTGGATGTGCGAATCCATTCCGATCCCGGCGACCAGTCTCTTGCCGATCGCGCTTTTCCCGCTGCTGGGAATCATGCATACCAAAGCGGCGACGGCTCCTTATGCCAGTCACCTGATCTTTCTCTTTATGGGCGGATTTATTATTGCTCTTTCCATGCAGCGCTGGAATCTGCACAGGCGCATTGCCATGAATATTGTCAAGGCTGTTGGATTCTCTCCTGGCCGCCTGATCTTCGGTTTCATGGCTGCGACTGCGGTCTTGTCTGCGTTCGTTTCCAATACGGCGACGACGGTTATGATGATGCCGATCGGATTGGCTATCATCACCCACGTTGTTGATGAGGGTAAAAAAGAAGGCCTTGATAAAACCATCGATTTTTCACCTGAAAAATTTGCCTTTGGTCTGAACCTGATGCTGGGTATTGCTTATTCTGCTTCGATCGGTGGTATGGCCACTTTGATCGGTACCCCACCTAACACGGTCCTGGCCGGCTACCTGCAGAAAACCTACGGTTATGAAATCACTTTTGCGGCCTGGATGAAAGTTGGCGTGCCTCTGGTTCTTCTCCTGCTGCCGATCTGCTGGATCTGGCTGACCAAGATTGCCAACCCCATGAAGCTGAAAAAAGTTCCGGGCGGCCGCGACCTGATCCACAAAGAGTTGCGCGAGATGGGACCTATGAATGCCGGCGAGCGCTGGACCTCCCTGGTCTTTGCTTTGACTGCGCTGGGCTGGATCTTTCGTAAGCAGCTCGGTTTTATGTTCAGCGACCCGACTTTGATCACTGATGCAACGATTGCCATGACCGGCGCTATCCTGCTCTTCCTGATTCCAATCAGTCTGAAGCGCAACAAGTTCGTGATGGATTGGCATTGGGCGACCAAGATGCCCTGGGGCGTCTTGATCCTCTTTGGTGGCGGTCTGGCGATGGCCGCTGGCTTCAAACAGACCAAGTTGGCCGACTGGATCGGTAGCCAGGTTGGTCTACTCGATCAGGCTCCTGTTCTGGTGCTTATCATTGCTGTTGCTACTTTGATCATCTTCCTCACAGAATTGACATCAAATACGGCAACCTCGGCGATGGTTATGCCGATTCTGGCTGCCGTTGCCATCGGCCTTGGGCAAAACCCGCTGTTGCTGGTTGTTCCTGCTGCCATTGCGGCTTCCTGTGCTTTCATGCTGCCGGTGGCGACACCTCCCAATGCAATTGTTTTTGGCTCCGGCTATGTCACTATCCCGCAGATGGCCAAAAGTGGTTTTGGTCTGAATATCATCGGTATCGTGGTGACTGTAGTTGTGACCTACTTGCTGGTGCTTCCGATGTTTGGTGTCGTAATTAACGAATTGCCGGTCTGGGCACAAAACATTCCAAAGTAATTTATGCCTTGAAAAAAATGATTTGCCCCGTTTCTGCATGTAGACAGAAACGGGGCATTTTTCGTTCAGGACTCAAAAAAAGTTTTCTGGTTGTCCCTTTTACTCAACTTAGGCTCTGATTGGTTGGTTAGATTTTTTAACGCAGGCAAGCACCGAAAGCTGCTAGACAAAAGCTAAGTCTGACTCACGGCCGTTCGCAATGCTCACTTGAGACGCGGAGATCGCAGAGCAAACCAAAATTCAGAAAGCCAGGATGTGACTGGTCTTCCTCCGCGAGCTCTGCGCTTTTGCATTAATCAATGGTTTAAATTTGCCTCCTTCTTTGGCCGGGCATTAAGCTTTTTTCAATCTCTACCAACTTTATATGCAAATGTGACAAATTTTTGAGGTTGATGTGCTATGGTTTCACTCAACAACATTATCTCACCGATAATGGCAAACTCGGGGTAACCCGGGGACGCAAAGCCACGGGTCCTCTTTTTAAGATCTTTGATCACGAGGATAGCCGGGTTACCGAAGAGGGGTAGTCAAGCATGTAAGCCCGTCTTCGCTGGTCAAAGATGGGTTTTTTTATTGATGAATTTGTTGGGGTTTTCATGGAAACACGACCGATAGCCGTTGTCGTTGATGACAGCAAACCATTCCTTATGTACCTTTCCCTTCTGCTTAACCGCATGAATCTCGAGGTCCTGCCGGTTAACAATACTGCTGAAGCCATTGAAATTTCGCGGGTGACCCGTCCCAGCCTGATTACAATGGATATGATGATGCCTGATATGGATGGCCTTGAGGCCTTGCATGTCATTCGTGGTGATAGCGAACTGGCAGACCTTCCAGTCATCATGATTTCCAGTTACCAGAATAAGAACAAGCAGTGGGAGGCTTTAAGTCTCGGCTGTATTGATGTGCTGGACAAACCGGTGGATCTGCGGCGACTGCACAAGGCCATCCAGCGCTGTGATCTGTATTCTGGAGGCCGTCGTCGCTATCTGCGCGCGCCATTTGCAGAGACAGTCGGTTTGCATCATCAGGGCAATCTTTACGCCGTTTCTAGTGTTACACTTTCGGAGCGCGGTATCTTTCTGTGCATGCGAGAGCAATTTGCGAAGGGTTCCCATGTCGAGATTGATCTGCCGTTGCCTTCCGGTGAAACAATGCAGGTCGGTGGCACGGTGATCTATGGCAAAACTCAAAATGGTGGCGGACCTGTGGCGTCTCAGGGAATGGCTATCAAGTTTGATCGCTTGACAGTAGCGACCCTTCAAGTCGTGTCGGAACTTGTCGCTAATCTGTTGATTGGTGATATCATCGCGGAACAGACGGAACCGATTATCGAGCCTGTCTGAGGTTAAAAATAGTCCTGCCTTTTTTACGCTCTCAGCTTTATAAACATGGTTGGCTGGTTGGCGATAATCTCGTTATTTATGGCCGCCCCATGTTATTTGTCAGGCTTGAAATCCTTAACTTTTTTTTGTGCTTCCGCGATCAAATAAGGATGGAGTTGCCCTTCTAACTTTTTGAGATTTTCTCTGGCGAACTGTAACCCTTGTTTTGCGGCCAAAGCGGTCCAATAGTAGGCTTCAAAGAGGTTTTTTTTGAGCTTCTCTCCGCAACCTTTACTGTACATCATGCCCAGATGGCTCTGTGCAAGTGTATGTCCTTGCAGGGCGGCCTTTTCTGTCCATTTCAAGGCCTTGTCGCAATCGGGAGAGACACCCGATCCTGTTTGGTACATCGTTCCTAGGAAGTAGGCCGCATTCTCGTCACCTTGTGCAGCGTCATTCATGACTTGCGCCGTTTCCAGTCCCCACACCGACTGAGTCAAGACCGCCACACTGATAAAAACAAGCAATAAGTTTCTATATAGCCATATATGATGCTTCGGTGCTTTTTTCTTTTCAGGCTTCATTGCATTCATTTGTTTGGAACATCTTTGCGTGATTCAATGACAAAAATAAAAATTGATTTCGATTTCATGAGTCTTTTTAGATAAATCTTACGGGGTGTCGCTTCCAGGCCCTCAATGACAGGCTGAAGTTTGTCGCATCTCTCCACGAGGGCTTGAAGAGTCTCAGTTGAGAGGGCCATGGAGTTGACAGTCTTTGAGCTTATATCTGAAAATTCGTCTTTCCAGGCCTCGCTGGAAGGGATCTCTTCAGCGTGAAGGTTGAATGTCAGGCGACCGGCAACACAGTCGAATGAAATGAAATGACTGAATAAAAATATAAATAGACACGCACGGACAAAGATTCTGCGTTTGCTCATTTTAATAAGCCCTCACCCCTGGATGACACCGGTTGCAGTCGTCGATGGGGAAGGCTACGTTGAGATGACAGCCACCGCAGAACCTGCCCTTCAAAATCTCTCTCATGCTGAAATTCTCAGTCCCCTTTTTCTTGATGTTGAACACTTCCGGGTGGCACATGTCACAACCCATCCAGTCAAGATGAGATTTGTGGGAGAAGTATGCAGGGGGGATTCTCCTCATCTCGGCTGTCAGTTCAATCGTCCTGTCAAAATCCATGACAGTGGGCTCCTCCCTCAAGTATCGGCGTGGCGATATCAGCCCTCGTTGGAGCGACTGCGTCCAGTCAATAGTATTTCCATACTCGGTTGTCGGGAATGGTTTTTTTCCGAAGTAGACGAACTGATCTTTGACGTAGGAATTGTCGTTATTATGACATTTGATGCAGTCCTGCTGATGGCTGAAGGCGGTTGTGCCGTTATGGCATGCTCCACAATAGCGGCCATTCTTCAATTCTTCATGGCTTATCTCGGTAGTGTTGACTTTCATGCTGAACTCGAGCTCTGTATGGCACACTTCGCAGGTGTACCTCAGCCGATGTGTCCAGTGAGAGAATGACGCCGGAAGGACTTTCTCTTGCTCTGAGGTCCGGTTGATGAGAATATTCCCATACTCTTCAGGTGGCAACATCGGCAGGAGGGCATAAAACCCTCGCGACCAAACAGGTTGGGTAAGGAGAACCGCACTTGCGATTAAAATGAAAAGAACCAGTTTTAAAGTTTTGTGTGACATCTTTTACAATCAGATTGCGGGAACGCGACTGTGTCATGACAGACGCCGCAATATTTCCCCTGGAAAAGATCAATCATAGTGTAGGTCGTTGCCCCTTGACGTACGCCCATGAAGATGTCTGGATGACAAACTTCACAGCCGTTCCAGACCGTGTGTTTGGCATGCGAGAAAATAATGTCAGGCATACCCTCAATCTTTGATGTGATTGCAAAGTCGTCAACAATGGCAAGGTCCATACCTTCTGCTGAAAGCCCTTCGATGTAATCAATCGGTGAGATATGCCCCTTGGCTTCAGCCTGCTCCCAGTTAATACCATTGCCTTTGCGCTCTTTGGGGAGTTTGGCCGAAAATTTATAAAACTTCTCTTCGAGGTCCGGAGTTTCACCATTGTTATGACAGCGTTGACATTCTTCGATTTTCAGATTTGATGATTCCTCTGAGCAAGCGCTAAAAAGAGACTTGCCATCATACTGGACCTTGCCGTTATGACAGGTGCCGCAGAAAAACCCGCGGATGTTGTCAGAAGCAGTAATCTCAGTGCCATTCGCTTCCATAGCAAAACCGATGTCTACGTGACATAATCGACAGGTCGCATTGGCACGGTGTAGCCAATGGTCAAAAGCTACTGGGGCAAGCCCTATGTTGGTGGAGTAATTGTCAATAATGACTCGACCATAGAGGTGTGGTCTAACCCGCTTTTTTTTCATCCCGTCT
Organism: Deltaproteobacteria bacterium IMCC39524; assembly: GCA_029667085.1. Taxonomy (NCBI): domain Bacteria; class Deltaproteobacteria; species Deltaproteobacteria bacterium IMCC39524. The sequence continues at coordinate 59,994 of JARUHJ010000006.1, read as the reverse complement.
TTTGCTTGAACTAGTCCCGTGAAAATAAGTGCCAACAAGAGAGCTAGAACGAGGGTGCATATCTTTTTCATGGAGAACCCCTGTGTGAAAAGTTGACATTAAAAGAATTCACAAAATGATGTAATTTTTCAATTATCTATAGGCAACTTGGAACGTATATTTTAATCATAGCTTAGATTCAATTGTTAGCATACATTTATTTTTCAACAAAGTGCCTTGGATATCGAACGCCAAACGGGTTATTCTTCAGCTGTTATCGAGTATGATTACTGCGTATACTAATTGTTTCCTCTTTAAACAATAATGAATTGTCTGGAAGAACTCACTTGCAAAGACAAAAGATCGTCATCGAAGGAATTGTGCAGGGTGTTGGTTTCCGCCCGTTTATCTACCAGTTGGCTGAGCGGTTTGCTCTGGCAGGCTCTGTATGCAACGACACTCGCGGTGTGACGATCGAAGTTGAGGGCGAGCCTGAAGTCCTTGACCTTTTTCTTGCCGCAATCCAGAACGAAAAGCCGCCTTTAGCAGTTATTCAAAATATTTATACCGAAACTGTTGCGCTCAAGGGCTGTGTCGGTTTTTCCATTTTGCAGAGCGCCGTAGATGAAACACGTCGCGCCCAGATCTCGCCGGACACCTTTGTTTGCGACGACTGCTTGCAAGAGCTCTTTGATGTTGAGGACCGTCGCTATGGCTACCCTTTTATCAATTGCACGAACTGTGGTCCGCGCTACACCATAGTGACCGGCATCCCCTACGATCGCCCTTTAACGACCATGGCCGATTTCCCCCTCTGCACGGCCTGTCAAAGTGAATACGAAAACCCCGCGTCGCGGCGCTTTCATGCGCAACCGAACGCTTGTCCTGAATGTGGCCCGCAGCTGCAGTTGCTTGATGCAAAGGGTCAATCTTTAAAAGTTCAAGATCCACTTGATGAGACCATCCGTCGCCTTGGAAATGGCCAGATAGTCGCTGTCAAGAGTTTGGGTGGCTACCATCTCGCTGTTGACGCGACTAACCCTGATGCGGTTCAGGAACTTCGGCGACGCAAACAACGCGACGAAAAGCCCTTTGCCCTGATGGCTCGAAGCCTTGAAGTGGCTGAACGACTGGCTCTGATCGGTGATGACGAAGCTCGCTTGTTGCTGGGCATTGAACGGCCGATCGTTTTGCTGCAGAAGAGGGAAGATCACAATCTCGCCGAAAACATTGCTCCTGACAACCGTTACTTCGGGGTCATGCTTCCTTACACGCCGTTACATTATCTCCTGTTGCAGGATGAATTTGAGGTGCTGGTTATGACCAGCGCCAACCTCTCCGATGAACCGATTGCCTTTGAGGATCATGAGGCCTGTCGGCGCCTGAAGACAATTGCAGATGCCTTTCTGGTCCATAACCGTCGCATCCACACCCGCACCGATGATTCGATCGCCCGGGTGATGGCTGACAGGCCGCTGCTTTTGCGTCGTTCGCGGGGTTTTGTGCCGCGTGCAATCGCTTTGCCCCGTGAGGCCCCATCGGTCCTTGCCGTCGGCGCAGAGTTGAAGAACACCCTCTGCCTGACCCGTGGTGACCGGGCTTTTTTGAGTCAGCACGTCGGCGATCTCAAGAACCTGGACGTTTACGAATCTTTCAAACAGACGATTTCTCATCTGCAGTCGATCCTCGAAGTGCAACCGGAAAAGATCGCCCATGATCTGCACCCTGATTATTATTCGACCCGTTATGCCCTGGAAGAGAGTGGTCTGGAGCCTGTTGCCGTTCAGCATCACCATGCTCATCTCACCAGCTGCCTGGCTGAACATGGCGTTGAAGAGCCGGCTATCGGTATCATCTTTGATGGTGTCGGCTACGGTGACGACGGCCATATCTGGGGCGGTGAATTTCTGGTTGGCGATCTTGGCCATTATGAAAGGGCCGGGCATTTTCGCTACCAACCGATGCCGGGAGGCGATCTGGCCACCAAAGAGCCCTGGCGAATGGCTTTGAGTTACCTGCTTGCAGCTTACGGTGAAATCCCTGAAGAAGTGAATGCTTTCGAAGGTGTTTCCGACAATGAGTTGCGTCTGGTTGGCCAGGCTACGCTGAAGGGGATCAATGCGCCGCTGACCTCGAGTTGTGGCCGGCTCTTCGACGCGGTCGCCGCTCTGCTGGGCTTGAGACAGAAAGTTTCCTTCGAAGGGCAGGCGGCGATGCAACTGGAGATGATCTCTGACCCGTTCCAGTCAAAACCTTATCCCTACTTGTTGTCTGACCATGAAGAGCGATTGATCTTTGATCCTTTGCTGATGATTGATGCGATCGTAAAAGACTGTTCAGAGGGTAGACCTGTTGCTGAGATTGGCGGTCGCTTCCATGTTTCTCTTGCCATGATGATTGAGGAGGTCTGCTCGCAAGTTCGCAAGCAAACCGGCCTTTCTTTGGTCGTTCTTTCCGGAGGGGTTTTTCAGAATTGCCTGCTCACCGAACTGGCCTTAACCCGTCTTGAGCGGTCCGGTTTTCAGGTCCTGACCCACTCACTGGTTCCGCCTAATGATGGGGGTATTGCTTTGGGTCAGACTGCTGTGGCCGTGAGTTAAATCCCCAAAGTCGCCGCCAGCTTGAGCAAAGTCTCATCAATGTTTCTGCGACCGGCCTGAACAGTTTTCTCCAGATCTGTCTGGATAATCGCTCCGCAGCCAAGCCCCAGCATTTTCCCTGATGTCCTTTGAAGAAGCGCCTCTACTGCGGTCACGCCGAAGCGGGCGGCCAAAAGTCTGTCAAAAGAAGAAGGCGAGCCTCCGCGCTGATAATGGCCAAGCACCATGATGCGTGTTTCAAAGCCGATACGATCCTTGATCTGGTCGGCGATGTCCTGGGCTTTGCCCGCTCCTTCCGCGACCATGATAATCGAGTTGTCTCGACCCTCCTGAAAACGCTGCAACAGGTGTTTGCTGATCTCGTCGATGTCGTAGGCTGATTCTGGAATCAGGGCGTACTCGGCACCGCAGGCAATACCGGAGACGAGGGCGAGGTAGCCGCAGTCTCGGCCCATGGTTTCAACGACAAAGGTGCGGTCGTGGGATGAGGCGGTGTCTTTCAGGCAATCGACGGCGTGCAGGATATTATTCAGGGCCGTGTCGACCCCGAGGGACATGTCGGTAAAGGGGATGTCGTTGTCAATAGAGGCCGGGATCGCTATCACAGGCACGCCGCGTTTTTGCAGTTCATAGCCGCCGCGATGAGAGCCGTCGCCGCCTATGACAACCAGCCCTTCAGCCCCCATCTCTTCAAGGGTTTTGACTGCCTGTCTGCGACCTGGTTCTTCGAGCATTTCCAGACAGCGGGCACTTTGTAAAAACGTTCCGCCGACCTGTAGTTTGCCACTCACCGATTTGGTTGTCAGCAGCTCATATTGTTGATCAATCAGCCCTTGATAACCTTTCTGAATGCCGATCACTTCCAGGTTATTGCTTAGCCCTGAACGGACTACGGCGCGAATCGCTGCGTTCATTCCGGAACAATCGCCGCCGCTGGTCAGTACTGCTATGCGCTTCATATTGTCTCCCCATGTTGATACAGTTTAAATGTGTATGAAGTTAAACAGCAGACAGACCCTTTGTCAAAATCTGGACCGATAGATCGCTCGCTGCGAATTCTGGTTTTTTCCTGCAAAGATGTGATACATCTAAAAAACGTAATGTCTTGCTCGACCGGGCGAGACGACATGGTTATAATGTACGATAACTTAATGAAATAATTTAGATAGGACATAATAAAAATGAGACAGATCAAAGGCTTGAAATATTTACTTTTTGGGGTGCTGCTGCTCGGTTCTGCCGGTATTGCTTTGGCGAGTAGTTCCCTTGAGGAGAAGGTGGTTGAGCATCAACTTGCCAACGGCCTCAAACTACTGGTGGTCGAACGCCATGACACCCCGGTTGTTTCCGCCTATATCACCATCGGGGTCGGTTCGGTGCATGAAACCAGCGAGACCCGTGGCGTCGCTCATCTGCTCGAGCATATGTTGTTCAAGGGCACCAAGACCCTGGGCACTACTGACTACGAGAAAGAAAAACCTCTCCTTGAGAAAATAGAAGTTGTCGGCAGCAGGCTCGATGCCCTGCGTCTGCAGACTGATGCCGATCCGGTCGCTGTTACAGCCCTTAAGGAAGAGCTGTTAGCTCTGCAGGCCGAGCACAAGCAGTACGTGGTCAAAGATGTTTTCTCGAATATTTATTCTGAGAATGGCGGCGTCGGTTATAACGCTTTTACCAGCAAGGATCTGACGACCTACCTGATCTCCCTGCCGTCTAACAAGCTGGAACTCTGGGCACTGATCGAGTCGGATCGCATGAAGAACCCTGTCCTACGTGAGTTTTACACCGAGCGAGACGTTATTCGCGAAGAGCGGCGGCGTTCCTACGACACCAATCCTCGTCGGCGCCACTATGAGACGCTGGTGACCAATGCCTTTACTGTGCACCCCTATCGTAACCCGATCATTGGCTGGCATTCCGATATCGCCAACCTGAGTCCGCAAAAGACCCGTGAGTTTCTGCAGAAATATTACGCTCCGGTCAATACCGTGATCGCGCTGGTCGGTGACGTCAAGGCCGACGATGCTATCGCCATGGTGGAACGCTATTTTGGTGACCTGCAACCGGGCACCCCGGTTCCCAATGTATCGGCTATTGAGCCGGAACAGAATGGCGAAAAACGGGTGATCGATATCTTTGATGCCGAACCGCGTCTCGCCATGGCCTGGCACAAGCCGACCATGCCGCATAAGGACGATTACGCCTTTGACCTCATTGATCAGATCCTCGGCAACGGTCGGACGTCGCGACTTTACAGGTCCCTGGTTGAAGAGAAGAAACTGGCGACCTCCGTCTCCGTGTATGGCGCGCCGGGTTCGCGCTATGCCAACCTGTTTGTGATCGATGCCGTCCCACGTTATCCCCACACCACGGCTGAGCTTGAGGAGGCCGTTTACGCTGAGCTGGATAAGCTCAAGCAGGAGCTGGTCGAGGTGGCCGAGCTCGATAAGGTCCGTAACCGCCTGTTGACCGACCAGTTACGTCAACTCAGAAGTAACTCAGGCCTTGCCCGGCTACTCACCAGCTATCAATCTCTTGCCGGAGACTGGCGCTATGTCTCGAATTATCAACGTGAAATCGAACAGTTGACGGTTGAGGATATCAAGCTTGTCGCGAACACTTATTTCACAGACTCCAACCGCACGGTTGTCGTTCTGAAGCGGGAGGACGCGTTATGATGTATCTTCGCCAGCTACAACTGTGCCTGGTCGGCATGACCTCTGCTCTGGTTTTCTCCGGGTGCGGCGCGCCTCTGCCAACCTCTTACCAGCAGCTTGAATATCCCGATCTGACGTTCCAGCTCCCTGAAGTGGAAACTCTGGTTCTGGACAACGGCATTCGTCTTTACCTCAAGGCTGATGATGAGTTGCCCCTGGTGCAAGTAACAGCCATGATCGGTTCTGGTGGGATCAGCTCTGCAGAGGAGAAGACAGGGTTCGATGATCTCTTTGGCAGCGTCTGGCGCAGTGGTGGTGCGGGCGACCGGACGCCTGAAGCCCTGGATGAATACCTTGACTTCCTGGCAGCTAACCTGAGTTCCAGTATGGACACCTATTCGTCCCAGCTGGATCTCTCTTTACGGTCAGCAGATCTCCCCGCAGGGTTGAGCATACTGAGTGATCTGTTGTTACGTCCTGGCTTTGACTCAGAAAGACTCGAACTGGCTCGACTCCAGGCGCAGGAGCATCTGCGGCGTCAGAACGACAACCCCGGTTCCATCTCCCGACGACTCCTGATGAAGGCGCTCTATCCGGGTCATTATCTCGGCAGAACCGCAACCGAGCAAAGCCTGGCGGCAATCACCAGACAGGATCTGGTTGATTTTCATGACACTTATTTTGCACCGAACAACCTCTGGATTGCCGTGTCTGGTGACTTCGATCGAGACACTCTGCTGGAGGCCCTCAATAAGGAACTGGGCGATTGGCCTCAAGGTCATGTCCCCGAACAGCAACTGCCTCCGGTTAAGGCCCCTGATGCCGGCCTGATTCAATTGGCGGCCAAGGACCTGTCGCAGACCTCCATCCTTATTGGAGACCTGGGTTTGAGTAAAGAGAATCCCGATCAATACGCTGTCCGGGTGCTTAACTATATCCTCGGTGGCGGCGGTTTTAATTCACGCATGATGCGTGAGATCCGTTCAAACCGAGGTCTGGCCTATTCAGCCTACTCCTATTTTCAAGTCGGTCGACGTTTACCCGGACCTTTTGTTGCGGGCACTGAGACCAAGAATGAGTCTGTTGTTCCGGCGCTCAGTCTGACGCGAGAAATCATGAACGATTTGCGTGACACCCCGGTCACTGATGAGGAGTTGCAGCTTGCCAAAGAAAGCCAGATTAACTCCTTCGTTTTCGGTTTTGAAAACACCCATTCGGTCGTCAGTCAACAGATGTCTCTGGCATTTTTCGAGTATCCGGCGAATTACCTCGCTGACTATCGTGACAAGATTGCCGCTGTGACGATTGCCGATGTGCAGCGGGTGGCACAGGAATTTATTGACCCCTCGAGGCAGCAGATTGTGCTGGTGGGCAACCCGGAAGAATTTAGCGATGAGCTGAAACAGTTCGGCTTGCCCGTCATCGAAGTCGACCTGAATGAGACTCCCTGACGGCTTTCTGGAAAAGTGAGGTTCTCTTGAGCGCATTACATTCTCTGATTGATCGAAGCCGTAATTTCCTGGAGCATGAGCTGTGGGAAATGGATGCGGTTGACAAGCCCTGGTGGCAAAAGTTTCTTGTTAATCAGGGGCAGATACTGGCTATTGTGGTCCGTGGTTTCATTGCTGATGGCTGTATGTTGCGGGCTTCGGCGCTGACCTTTACGACTCTTTTGTCACTTGTTCCCCTACTGGCGTTGGTCTTTTCGGTTCTCAAGGGTTTTGGTGTGCAAAATGAACTTGAACCACTCCTCCTCGAGCAGTTGGCCGTTGGTGGTGGCGCCGCAGTCACCAAGATCGTTGAATACATCAATAACACCAATGTTGCCCGTCTGGGCAGTTATGGCCTGATTTTCCTGATCGTTACCGTACTGACTCTTTTGTCCAATATCGAAAAATCATTTAACCGTGTCTGGGGAGTTGTGGAAACACGCCCTATGCTGAGACGTTTTACCGATTATTTCTCGGTAGTCACCATTGGTCCGTTGTTGGTGGTGGTTGCAATTTCCATGACCAGTACTTTGAAAAGCCAGCAGCTGGTGATAACCCTGATTAAGTACGAATACCTTGGAGAGGTTTTACTCTTCATGTTCGAAATCTTACCGTTTATGGTGATGTGGCTGGTGTTTGCCGGGCTGTATCTCTTTATGCCGAACGTCAAGGTCAGCCCACGAGCTGCCCTGATCGGTGGAGTCTTCGGTGGTACACTCTGGCAACTGAGCCAGTGGGGTTATCTTAACTTTCAGGTTGGCGTGGCCCGTTACAACGCTATTTACGGAACTATGGCGGCCCTGCCAATCCTCATGATCTGGATTTATCTTTCCTGGATGATCGTTCTCCTGGGCCTGGAAATGACCTACGCCACGCAGAACCTGAGGACTATTCGTCAGGATCTCAGGGGCCAGAGGGTTAGTTTCGCCAGTATCGAGTTTATTGCTCTGACGGTGCTTCTCTTTGTCTCCCGGCGCTTCTACGCCGGCAAACCGGCTCTGGGTCAAGAGGACCTGGCTTCGCATCTTGATGTCCCCCCTCGTCTTTTACGGACAATTCTTGAGGAGTTGACGCGTCTCGGTTTTGTTGTGGAGACGACACAGGAAATCGATGGCTCCGGATACCAGCCAGCGCGGGCTCTGGAAAAGATCCGCTTGCACGATGTGATTCGAGGTTTGGCCGTTGACGGTACAGACTACAGCCACCTTCGTCAGAGTCCTGAACGTGGGATGGTCGCCAGCCTAGAAGAGACTTTGCAACGGGCCGAGCGTGAGGCGCTGGCTGATATGACGTTAAGAGATCTGGTCTTAAGGGTCGAAGAATCGGGCGATCAGGATACAGAATTGGACGGGTTGGTGTCGACCGGGTAGGTCTTCAGGCTGAAGGCGTGGTTTTCGTAGACTGCGTAGGAAAATTGCGTGATCCAGTCACCCAGGGCGATGTGTTCTCCATCGCCCAGTTTTTCGTGAAAAGGGTGATGGTAATGACCGGTGACAAGAGCCTGGTAACCTTCGGCAAGAATTGCTTCAGCGTAGGGCCGCAAGATTTCGCGAGCCGGCCAGCGACTGCGCCTTTCCCCCACACTCTTCCGGCTGTTGTAGCTGCCCCGGGTCGCTATAGCCATGGTCAGGCTGTTTGGCGCGAAACGGAGCAGAGTGCGTATCAAACCGCTGCGCAGAAAGGTGCGCAGGCGGCGATAGCTTTTGTCTGCGGGGTTGGCAAGGTCGCCGTGCGCGAGGAACACTTTTTTGCCGTCAAGCTCAATACTGCCGCCCTCAGGCAGAACCTGGCAAGCTAACCGATCGGTAAAGATCGGCCCCAGGTGGAAGTCGTGGTTGCCCTCCACGTAAACCAGTTTTGTGCCTTGCTGGTGCATTCTCTCGAGGGCATCGATGACAGGCACGTAGGCTTCAACCACGCTTGCCTTGCCGATCCAGAATTCGAAGATGTCGCCAAGCAGAACCAGCGTGTCCGTTTTGCCGCACTGATCTTTAAGGAAGGCCAGCATGGCATGGTAGTTCGGATCGGAGGGCTCGCAAAGGTGCGCGTCTGCCAGGAAAATTGCTCTCATGGCCGTCACTATAGGACTGGGCTTTGGATATGTCAACATCACTAGGAAGAGTGCTTAAAATATGGAAATAACAGAGGAACAGGTTCCGCCAATCCTGCAGCGTATTCGTTTTGGGGCCATCGAAGGCTGGTGGACGGTTTTTAAGATGATCAAGTTTGTCCTGCCGCTCTATATTATTGTCGACCTCTGCAAAGCCTATGGTCTGCTCGACAGTCTGGGGGTCTGGTGTGCTCCGCTCATGGAACTGTTCGGTCTGCCTGGGGCAACGGCTTTTGCCTTTATCGCCGGGGGACTGATCAACCTCTACGCCGCTATTGCGGTTCTGGCACCCCTTGACCTGACGCCATGGCAGGTTACCCAGTGCGGGGTCATGATGGGCATCGCCCATAACCTGGTCCTTGAAGGCGGTGTGTTAAGCAGTACCGGTGCCCGTGGTGGCGTTCTGACTCTCTGCCGCATTCTGCTTGCGGCCGTGGCCGGCTGGTTGATGTTCGGCATGCAGGTCCTGGGGGTGGCAGGATGATGACGATCCTCTATGAGGCCATCCTCGGCGGATTGATGCTATGTGGTAAGCTGGTAATCATAGTCGTGCCACTGGTAGCAGCCTTTGAAGTCCTGCGTTATGTCAGAGTGTTTCGTGACCTCGGTTCACGGACCGAACCGGCTATGCGTTGTCTTGGCTTGGGAAAATCTGCTGTTCTGCCGCTCTTTACCGGGATATTCCTCGGCATCGCTTATGGCGCTGGCATTATCATTCGTTCGGCGGCTACCGGGCAGATGGATAAGCGCGAGCTTTTTCTTACGGGACTCTTTCTGGCCACCTGCCATGCTGTGATTGAAGACGTTTTGATCTTTGTTGTTTTAGGCGGCGATGCTGTTGTCATGCTTGGTCTGCGACTCGCCTTGGCCATCTTCTTAACCAGCCTGCTGGCCTGGCTCTGGAAACCTCAAGAGGGATCATTCGGTCCGGAGGTTTGATTCTTGACCACAAAAGCTGAAATCACTTTGCCGATCTACGGCATGAGCTGTCAAAAGTGTGTTGCCAAGGTCTCTGCGGCCTTGCAGGCGGTGGACGGGGTGAGTGCGGTTGTGGTCTCGTTAGAAGAGCAACAGGGTCGAGTTCAGGTTGTGGGTGGAGGCCCTGGTCGCGAAGAGCTGCTGGGTGTCGTTGTCGCTACGGGCTTTCAGGTCGTGGCACCTATTGCCAAGGATGAAGCTGAGACAGCAGAGAACCGTGCTCCCGAGAATTCCGTCAAGATGGAAAAAAAACGCACGAGTACATTTTTCTTGCAGGGAATGACTTGCGCCAATTGTGCGCAAACCATTGAAAAAGGCCTCGCCAGAATGCCTGGTGTCTCTTCGGCCACTGTCAACTTTGCTGCCGAAAAACTCTCTGTTAGCTATGATCCCAATCTCGTGCAAAGCACTGATCTGATCCTCAAGGTCGACGCTCTCGGGTATCGCGCTGCCGCCGAAGATTCCGAAGATCTGCATGAAGGTCGCAGACAACTCTATTGGCTGATTTTTGCCGCCAGCCTGTCACTGCCGATCATGCCGCTGATGTGGTTCACCCCTTTCGGTTCCGCAACTCTCTATCTCATCTGTGGTCTGTCGACTCTGGTTCAGTTCAGTGCCGGTTTAACTTTTTATCGCAGCGCCATGAAATCGCTTAAAAATCTTTCGACCAATATGGATGTGCTGGTCGCTATGGGGATCACTGCCGCCTATGGCTATTCGCTGCTGGCCTTCTTTCATATCTTTGGTCTTTTCGGTGAAGTTTTTTTCGAAACCAGCGCTATGCTGATCACCTTTATCCGTTTCGGCAAGTGGCTGGAAGCCCGTGCGAAAGGGAAGGCCAGCCAGGCGTTGAAAACGCTTTTAAACCTGCAGGCCGATCGCGCCCTGCTGCTGGTGGATGGCAAGGAAGAGGAAGTGCCTGCCAGTCAGCTGCGGGTCGGTGACCAGGTGGTGGTCCGCCCCGGTGAGAAAATCCCTGTGGATGGCATTGTTGTGGAAGGTTCTTCGGCAGTTGATGAGGCGATGGTCACAGGTGAATCGCTGCCGGCGGAAAAAGTGCCGGGAGCCGAGGTTACCGGAGCGACGATCAACACCTGTGGCCGGCTGGTTGTTGAAGCGACCCGGGTTGGCAGTGAAACAGTGCTGGCGCAGATTGTGCGCATGGTCGAAGAGGCCCAGGGCGATAAAGCGCCGATCCAGAGATTGGCTGATGCGGTCTCCAACTGGTTTGTGCCGGTTGTCGTGGTCATTTCAACCCTGACTTTTATCACCTGGTACAGCCTGGTCGATGCCGGCTTCCTGTTTGCCTTTAAGATGGCGATTGCTGTCCTGGTGATTGCCTGCCCCTGTGCTCTTGGCCTGGCCACACCAACGGCGATTATGGTGGGCAGTTCCGTTGGCCTTTCAGCCGGGATTCTTTTCAAAAAGGCTTCGGTTTTGGAAAACATCTCGCGCTTGCAGGTGATCCTGCTCGATAAAACCGGAACTCTGACCAAAGGCGCGTTTTCCGTGACTGATTTGCAGAGCGTAGATGCTGTTAGTGACGCTGAGTTGCTCAAGTACGCGGCCGCCGTGGAGGCGGCCAGCAGTCATCCCCTCGCCAGGGCCGTTGTCGAGCATGCCGAGAGCAATGCGGTCACTTACCCGTCGGTTGGTGATGTTGAGGAAGTGGGCGGCTACGGTCTGGTCTGCCAGGTTGATGGTGCTCGGCTTCTGGCTGGAAGCCATCGCTTGATGGAACGTGAGTCGATCGACGTTGCGGCTTTTCAAGATCAGGTCAACGCCTGGGCCGAGGTTGGCAAGTCTGTGATTTATGTGGCCAGGGACGGGCAGGCGATGGGCGTCCTTGCTCTGGCTGACACGATCAAGGAAGGGGCCGCAGAAACAATCTCCCGATTACGGCAGCTCGGTTTGGAAACGGTCATGATGACCGGAGACCGGCTGGCTGCAGCCGATGCAGTTGCCTCTCAACTGGGCATTGACCTTGTTGAAGCCGAAGTCTTGCCTGCCGACAAACTCAACGTGGTGAGGCGCTACCAGGAGAAGGGCAGACGGACCGGTATGGTTGGAGACGGTATCAACGATGCTCCGGCTTTGGCTCAGGCTGATGTCGGCATTGCGATTGGCAGTGGTACCGATGTCGCCAAGGAAACCGGTGACCTGGTTTTGGTTAAAGGGGATATCCGTGATGTCGAGCGTAGTATCCGCCTTGGCCGTAAGACACTTGCCAAAATCAAACAGAACCTGTTTTGGGCATTCTTCTATAATGTTGTTGGCATCCCGATAGCTGCAGGCCTGCTCTACCCGGCTTTCGGTATTGTCCTCAAACCGGAGTTCGCCGGACTGGCCATGGCTTTCTCGAGTGTGTCTGTGGTGACAAATAGTTTGCTGCTAAAGAGGTTTGCCGGAAAACTTTGATAATGCAGGAGATGAAGGGAAAATTGGTGACAGTGACCTCATCCAAATGTTGTGTTGAGAAATGAGGTGACTGTCACCTTATTTTTGTGTCCGGTTTACTTGCTGCCACCCATTGGCATCGAGCCGAGCAACGGCATCAGTTGCGCCAGGTCCAAGCCGCTTTCCTGAACGATGCCGAGGAAGACAGGCAATAGCTGCATCAGAAAAGTTTTGTCTTCCATGGCATCCTTCGCCAGGCCGGGAAGGGTTTCAAGGATGAATGCTTGTTTTTCTTCGAGTGATAGCGCCATTACGGCATCGGTGATCTCTTGCTGAGTCATAGATTGGACCTTTCTTGTTTCGTTAAATAATTACCCGCAGCACTTTTTATATTTCTTGCTGCTGCCACAACTGCATGGATCATTGCGACCGATTTTGTTTGCGGTTATCGGCTGAGATTTGACCCTCTCACCTTCTGTGAACAGCCATGTTCCCTTCTCGCGTTTGAATTGACCTCGCTCGTGATGGCTGCGTCGACCTTCTTTGTCGCGGAATTTGGCAATAAATTCCACTTCCCCTTGCTTGTCTTCGGGGCCACCTTGGCTGGTGCTGACAATCTCCAGGCCATACCATTCCGATTCCTCGGCCCACTTGCGTGTTCCCTTGTGATCGTAGCCTTCTCGATGTTTGGGATGGGTGCTGTTGTAAATGAAGTCGACCTCGACTTTTACATGAGCTGAATAACGCGCCCGCATCGTTTGTTCTGCTGTGTCGGCCTTCTTCGTGCCGCTTATGATCGGTTCGCAGCAGGCAGCGTAATCATTGCCACTTCCGCATGGACAGCTGTTCATAGGTTTATTCTCCTTGATTGGTCATCAGACCGGCTTCAAAAGTCTGCCGAAGTCTATTCATCCAGGGGGCGGCTGTCAAGATAACCGTCCCCTTTAAAAACCGAGTCGAGGAGATAAAAGCCCCTGCTGTCAGTAAAACAGGGTACCCATTTCAGTTTTTTCAACTATAATCTAACGGATATTCTTTAATGGTTACATTTTCTGTGGAGGTACTTGAAACATGATCCAGTCCAACACCAACGAATATTTCAGACTCTTTTTCGAAACGGCCCAGGCGATTCTTTCTGCTAGCAGCTTGCAGGAAACTCTCGATTCTCTGGTGCAACGTACTGTTGCTGCTCTGGAGATTAAAGCGGGCGGCTTGCGACTGATTGATGAGGAGAGCCATAACCTGAAACAGGTTTCATCGTTCGGTTTAAGTGAAACCTATTTGAATAAAGGCGCGCTTAATGCTGACCAGAGTATCCCTGAAGTGTTGGATGGGCTGGTCGTTTATGTCAAGGACGCCTGTAGCGACCCTCGTATCCAGTACCCGGAGGCCATGCGCGCAGAAGGGATCGCTTCTGTTCTGTCGGTGCCTGTTATTGCCAGCGATAAAGTGATTGGTGTGTTGCGCCTCTATAGCGCGGAGCCTCATGATTACAGTGATGAGGATATCGAGTTCGTCTCGGCTCTTGCTGAAATGGGCGGTATGGCGATTGTCAATGCACGGATTTATCAGGATAAGGATGAGCAGCTTGCATCCCTGTTCGAAGAGATAGGTGTAGACCTGCCGACGACGGTTGAAGCGGTAATCCAGGAGCTCAGCGTCTCTGCCGTCCAGGAGATTGATCCGAGTAAGAGTCTGGGCTATTTCCGCACGCTGCATGAAATCACCAGTGCGGTTCTCTCGACTCTTGATTCCAAAGAGGTTGTCCAGCTGATTGTTGATAAGGTGATCAGCATCATGCAGGTTAAAGCGAGCGCGCTGCGCCTGAGGAATGAAACAACCCATGAGCTTGAGCTGATCGCCACGTCTGGTCTGAGTGAGACGTTCCTGGCCAAAGGGCAACCGCACACTGACCAGAGTATCAGCGAGACCCTGGCCGGAAGGCCCGTTCTGATTACTGACACCGCCAATGATCCGCGCCTGGAATACCCTGTTGAAACCGTTGCCGAAGGGATTGCTTCGATTCTCTCCATGCCGATCATCGCCCAGCAACGTGTGGTTGGCGTTCTCCGCCTTTACAGTGCCGAGAAGAGACTCTACAGCCAGGAGGAGATTACCTTCCTCTCTGCCTTGGCTGAGATCTCTGGTATCGCCATCATGAATGCGAAAATCTACGAAAAAACCAACAATGACCTGTCTTTCTGGACGGCGACTCTTGGCTACATGCAGGACTGATCCTTACACACCACCATGCAGGCAAATCGGGGGCACATCACTGATGTGTCCCCGATTTTTTTGATTATTGTTTTGTGAATTGCAGATGTGTATCAACACAAGCGTAGTTGACCATCCTCGTCACTGTCGAATTCTGACTCTTCCCTGACCGGAACCGATTCCTGTTTGACCGGCGGTAAAGGCTCGGCTACGGCCTCTTCGAACGCCACGGCCTTCTCGGGTGAATGGGTCTCTTCAGTCTTTCTGATATTGACTTCGACTGCACGCTTGGCCAGCTTGTCACAACGTTCATTGAACGGGTGCCCTGAGTGCCCACGAACCCATTCCCAGGATATTTCATGTTGTTTGGAGAGAATTTCAAGCTGTTTCCAGAGATCCTGGTTGGCGAGTGCCCCCGGTTCTTCCAGTCGTCCATTGCGAGTCCAGTTGTGAATCCATTTGACCATGCCCTGGACGAGATACTGGGAGTCGCTGAACACATGAACCCTGCTGCGGTTATTCAGGGCCTCCAGACCCTTGATCGCAGCGATCAGCTCCATCCGTTGCGATGTCGACTCAGGTTCATAACCACTCAACTCTTTTTCGTGACCTGCATAGCGCAGCACGACACCAAATCCACCGGGGCCTGAGTCCGTGCCCGAGCCGTCACTGTAGAGCTCAACCACACCCGGAGCCGGTGCTGTAAAAGCAATTTCCAAAGCCTCGAACTCCAGCTCGCGCAACAAGGGTATCAAGGTCATAAGGTTCGGTTCCTGTCTTGCGAGATCGTCAAGAGAAACGTCTAGCTCAACATCGTAGCGGACTGTTGCAAGAGTTTTCGATAGTCTGGCCTGGTCGGCATAGAGTTGCAGGTTCTCCTTTCGTTTTTTGCCACTCACCAGATGTTTCCATTTGAGGACATCTTCGAGTGAGCCAAAGCGTCGAACCAGTTCGGCTGCGGTCTTCTCACCAACCCCGGGAACACCCGGAATGTTGTCCGAGGTGTCTCCGGCCAACCCCAGTACGTCTGGTACACTTTCTGCGGGGACCCCGAAGCGCTCAAGAACCTCCTGGGGGCCGGAACGTTTATCCTTCATGGTGTCCAGCAGGGAGATCTTTTGGTCGACAATCTGCATCAAGTCTTTGTCGCCGGTAACGACGGTCACCTGCAGTTCTTCGCTGGTATAGCGTCGCGCCAGCGTCGCAATGACATCGTCAGCCTCAAAGCCGGCAATTTTCATCGTTGAAATATTGAGTGCCTGCAGAATTTTCCTGATGTACTGAATCTGGTCGGCCAGGTCTTCAGGCATGGCGTCCCGATTTGCTTTGTACTCTGGGTAGAGCTCTCTCCGAAAGGTCTCTTCTCTGGGAGGATCAAAGATGATGGCCAGGTAATCGGGTTGCTTCTCCTGAAGAAGATTCAGGAGCATCTTTGTGAAGCCGAAGACGGCATTGGTTGGCATGCCGGTCGAGGTCGCAAGATCTCTGTAGCCGTAGTAGGCCCGATATATGTAGCTCGATCCATCGAGCAGGTAGAGTTCTCGAGGCGTCTCTGCCGGCTCTGATGATATGCGGCTCTCAGCGGGTTGATTTATTGTTTTCATGATGGTTTTAGAATCGCATATTCCGGGCGTTCATCAAACAGCTTTGTTTTGCTCCTGCGTTGCTGCTTTGTGGACGTTTAAAGGGTGCATGTCGGTGAAGCCGCTGCGCATCAACGCCTTGTCAGGCTTCTTACTATGTCAACTTCTCTCTGTCGGCCCAGCGCTCTTAGCGTTTCAATCGTACTCTCGCTGTGTTCTTTTGCTTCTCCGGTGAGGTACGCAAACAGAAAGGATGCCAGCGTGGCCTGTGCGGTCGCGTGCTTTTCTCTCAACGTTGTCCTCTTCCCGGCTTCGAGCCACAGCTCACCGGAACGCTTCTGGTGAAAGGCAATGGCCTCGCTCGTGATTGCCAGTTGCTTCTCCAGGGTCTGGTCTTCGTCGTATTTAAAGGCTTCCACAATTTTTTCGGGGAAGTCCTCCTGGATATAATCAGCAAGTTGCCTCAGTTTATTTCTCACGATGACCCCTGTCGCTTGTGAATTCTGGTGTTTCCCCGTTGGCTTAATGCAGAAAATGATAATATGCTCTTCTCTGGCTGACGGCCAGATTTGTTTTTGTCTTCAGCCATGATTATACTGAGTGCGCAGACACTGACTGTTCCTTCTTTCTGTCGTCCTGTTTTGCGTTTTTCTTTTTTTTGGGGTTTAATGCTTCTTCGAGTTTAAACGCCTGCTTGTATTTTAGAGACCTTCATGAACAATTGTTGTAAAACGATTATCGGTGTTATCGGTGCTTCGCAACCTTCGCCAGAGGGCCTGGTTATGGCAGAAGCTGTCGGTCGTGAGATTGCCTCGCAGGGCGCGGTTCTTGCCTGTGGCGGTCTCGGTGGTGTTATGGAAGCCGCTGCAAAGGGGGCAAACGAGGCCGGAGGCGAAGTGCTTGGAGTCCTGCCAGGCTCTGACAAGGCACATGTAAACCCTTACGTGACAATTGCGGTGCCGACAAATATGGGCCATGCTCGCAATGTGATTATTGCTCATACTGCTGATGCTTTGATCGCTGTTGAGGGGGAGTACGGTACCCTCTCCGAGGCGGCGATTGCGTGTAAACTCTGCAAGCCGGTCTTTGTCTTGCCCGGCGGGCCACAACTTGCTGGAACTGTCGCAGTGAGTTCTCCGCAGGAAGCGGTGACTCTTGCTTTTGAAAGTATGAAACGATGACCTCAAAAATGGACTGTAACAAATCTCACTCTAAAGAGTTCTCTACGGAGATTATAGAAGGACTTCGTGGCAAGGGGTCAATCCTGATTGTCACCCACGATCATCCTGATCCCGACGCCCTTGCCGCTGCGGTGGCTTTGCAACATTTGATCCTGGTTAAGACCGGACAGGAAGCCACGATCGCTTTCGGTGGCGTTATTGGTCGCCGTGAAAACCTGGTGATGGTTAACGAACTGGAGATCAAGACAAAGTCGATCGACGATCTTGACCTTGATACGTTTAATGCGATTTGCATGGTTGATACCCAGCCGGGTACCGGCAATAATTCTTATCCGGCTGATCGGCGAGTGGATCTGGTGATTGATCATCATCAGATAAAAGAGTGCACACAGGCAAGTCGTTGGGTTGATGTTCGTCCTGAATACGGGGCTTCGGCCAGTATCCTTTTCGAATATCTGCAGTCTCAGGAGGTCAAGATCGCCACCAAGTTGGCAACAATCCTCTTTTATGCGATCAAGTCAGAGACAGAAGACCTCGGTCGAGACTGGACCAAGTCGGATCGTGACGCCTACTTGAAACTGATGCCCCTTTGCAATAATCGCATCCTGCATGAAATCACCCATCCAAAATCATCTCGGGTTTATTTTAAGTATTTTGATACGGGTATAAAGAATGCGAAGATTTATGGAAATGCGTTGATTTTTAATCTTTACTTGATTGATCACCCTGAAATTGTCGCGGAAATTGCGGATTTTCTGATGCGTGTTGAGGGCATAGAAATCGTTTTAGGCATAGGTTGTTACCACGAAGAGGGTGTTCTTTCCATGCGAACCAGTCATCAGGAGACCCATGCCGGGATTCTCATGCAAAAGATAGTTGAAGGTCTTGGTACCGGTGGTGGTCATAGTATGACGGCTGGTGGTCAGGTCCGGTCTTTGCCGGCTGAGCGCAGGAGTCTCGGTGCCTTGGAGTATGATTTGGCCGGCCGTCTTCTGGCCGCCCTGGGTCGGGAGCACAGCGAACCTGAACTTCTGGTTAATCACTAGTATTCCCTCGAAAATGTCTGCGTTGACACCCTCGCGCATCTGGAGTATAAAACGCGCCATGCCTCGCTTTACACTGCAATCATTCTGTCTGTTCATTTTTCTGCTTGTGGCCGTTTTGCCGGCCAGTGCTCTTGTTGAAATTGGTCGCCCCGGTGAAGAGTCTCTGGTGGTTGAGGATGTCTACCTGCGTGAGGGAACGGCCTTTGTTTCCATCGATGATGTTATGGCGGCCCTCGCTTTGGAGGGTGAATGGAATTCTGTCGCCCATGTTTATGTCATTAAAACTCCGCATGGCCGGGCCATTATATCCCCCGGGAGTCAGTATCTGAAGTTGGGTGACAACTTTATCCCGATCTCTCATCGTCCACGCTTTATCGACGGCAAACTGCAAATTTCAGAAGTCTTTCTGCTGCAGCAGTTGGCACCTCTGCTGACAGAGCCTATTCACTATCGCAATCATAATCCTCCCGCGCCGACACAAAATGAGGACCCCCTCGATCGTCTCTTTGCTTTCCTGTTGCGCAAGAAAGAGCCGGTCGCTGATGGCAGCAAGTGGACGGTTTCCATTGATCCCGGACATGGCGGAGAGGATAGCGGAGCGCTGGGCTTGAACGGTAGTAAAGAGAAGGCTGTGACGCTCGCTGTCGGCCAGCGACTGGAAAAGCTTCTGAAGATGCATCAGGATGCACCGGTTGTTCTGACGCGTGACGGAGATTACGCTCTCGACATGGACCGTCGGCTTGAAGTTGTTGCACAGGGCCAGTCTGATGTGTTGATCTCCTTGCATGCCCAGGCGTTTTTCTCTGAAGAGGCTTCAGGCGTCAATCTTTATGTCCAGCCGCAAACCGAGCGCGATGTTCCCGATGGTCTGGTTGTGGAGAACTCCAGTTTGAAGCTCGCTGAAAGGTTACGTGAAAAGCTGCAGAAAAACGGCTTTGACGTTAACGCTATTAAAGAGCTTCCGATTTATCCCCTTGGACGAGGTGACTTGCCTCGCGTACTGGTAGAGATGGGCAGCTTGAGCAACTCTATCGACTTTACCACCTTGCAGGATCCGATTCGTCAACAGGATTTCGCCCGCGCTCTCTTTGATGGTTTGCAGGCGTTTTTCGATAGCTTCTCTGGAGTCAATCAATGAGTTCTACTCTACCCGCCCGTCACGATGGCCGTCGGGCCAATCAGCTTCGCCAGGTTAAGATCGAACGTGGTTTTACTCGCTATGCGGAAGGCTCGGTGCTGATCTGTTTCGGAGAAACGCGAGTCCTCTGTAACGCTTCTGTTGAAGAGAAGGTGCCATCATTCATGCGCGGCCAGGGTCGTGGTTGGGTGACCGCCGAATACAGCATGCTGCCACGTGCGACGCAAACCCGCTCCGGGCGTGAAGCCGCTCGTGGCAAGCTGGGTGGCCGGACTATGGAGATCCAGAGACTGATCGGTCGGGCTTTACGCGCCATCGTCGATTTCGAGTTGCTTGGAGAACGTACTATCGTCATTGACTGTGATGTCCTGCAGGCCGACGGGGGAACCCGTACTGCTTCAATCACCGGGGCCTGGATTGCTCTTGCCGACGCGGTAGAAACGCTACTCGAGCAGGGGCTGATCAAAAAGTCGCCTTTGAAAGACAGCGTTGCAGCGATCAGTTCGGGAATTTTTAAGGGCCAGCCGGTCCTCGACCTCGACTACGTTGAAGACTCCGGCGCCGAGGTTGACATGAACTTTGTAATGACCGGTGAGGGTCGGTTTGTCGAAGTTCAAGGTACGGCAGAAGAGGAGCCTTTTACAGCCGACCAACTGGATTCACTACGGGAGTTGGCCAGTCATGGTTGTCGTGAGTTGACGACACTACAGCTGGATGCCCTCAAGTAACCGTGATGGAACTCGTTGTCGCCACACGAAATGCAGGTAAACTCAAAGAGATTCGTCGGCTCCTCGAAGCACAAGGTGTCGGTGTTCTCGGCCTGGACCAGTTCCCTGAGCTTCCGGATGTCGAAGAGGATGGTGACACCTTTGCGGCCAACGCCACCAAGAAGGCCGAGGAAGTTGCCCGTGCTACGGGTTTGCCTTGCCTGGCCGATGACTCCGGCTTGACCGTTGCTGCTCTTGATGGCCGCCCGGGGGTTTATTCTGCACGTTTCTCCGGTGAAGAGGCCACTGACTGCAGCAATAACCGCAAACTGCTTGTGGAGATGGCTTCAGTCCCTGAGAATGAACGCCAGGCGGCTTTTTGTTGCGTGATGGCCCTCTGTCTGCCCGGTCAACAAACACGTCTGTTCGAAGGTCGTGTTGAGGGTCATATCCTGAAACAGTTACAGGGGGATGGTGGCTTTGGTTATGACCCTCTCTTCTGGTTGTCTGAATTCAACTGCACCATGGCGGAGTTACCGCTTGATGTTAAAAATCGTATCAGCCATCGTGGGCAGGCGTTACGACAAATTGTTGAGTTCCTCACATAGCTCTTCGCTCCAAATTCACCTCCAATCTTTAGTGTTGTTGTGTTCACCCTGAACCTTAGAAAAGGGACTATTCCTGTAAGGTTTTGAGGGAAAACTGATAAAGCCATTTTCTTTAAATTTTTACTTTATTTTTTCTCAAACGGTGTTTAGTATACGGAAGTCTTGTATACAGTATGCAGTTATATGTGCGGCGAATCAGGAGAGAGAGAAGTATCGCTGGTCGCTGCAGTGTGACAAGGGCTATTAATATGGGATTGTCAAGTCGTTGGCGAGGACCTCCTCGGTAGGCATGGCAAGGCAGCTCGTCTTGTTTTGTTTTGTGAACTGGTTCAACCGGTTTTCGAGTTGGTCTTTTTCGGGTTTCATCCATCAACACATTGAGTAAGGGATCAAAATCATGCAACTGACGCAAAGTTCTGTGGGCAGAAAGATCATCATGGCCGTTACCGGCATCGTGTTGGTCGGCTTTGTTTGTGTGCACCTCCTGGGCAATTCGTCCATGTTTGTCGGTGCAGACGCAATCAACGCTTATGCGCAGAAGCTGCACAGTCTCGGACCATTCGTCTGGGTCTTCCGGCTGGTTATGCTGGTAGCTTTTGCTTTACACATCGCTTTTGGGATCCAGTTAACACTGGAGAACAAGGCCGCAACCCCCGAGGCGAATGTTCAAGTTAAACGCCTGAAGACAGGTTTCGGTGCCGAAACCATGATCGTTTCGGGCCTGGTGATGTTGGCTTTTGTCATCTATCACCTGCTGCACTTCACCGTTCGAGTGACTAATCCTGAGATCTACGTTCCGCTCGGTGACCATGGCATGGTCGATGTCTACTTCATGGTGGTCAATGGGTTCAAGAGTGTCTTGCCGGTCATTATTTATCTCGCCGGTATGCTCTTCCTGTTCCTGCACGTCAGTCACGGCTTCCAAAGCCTGTTCCAGACTCTGGGACTGAGCAATGACAAGTCACTCCCGGTCACGGGAATGGTCAGCAAATTGGTTGGTTTTGTTCTCCTCCTGGGGTACATCGCCATTCCTTTGTCGATCGTTTTCGGCTGCATCAAGCTTTAGGAGGTCGATTTAATGATACTCGACGGTAAGTGTCCAACAGGACCAATTGAAACTTCATGGGATCGTCATCGCTTCGAATCGAAGCTTGTCAATCCAGCTAATAAACGTAAATACAAAGTTCTCTGTGTTGGTACCGGCCTCGCCGGTGGCGCCGCAGCTGCATCACTCGGTGAACTCGGCTATCAGGTCGAAGCTTTCTGTTACCAGGACAGCGCCCGCCGTGCTCACTCTATCGCTGCACAGGGCGGCATCAATGCTGCGAAGAACTACCCGAACGACGGTGACTCTGTTTATCGTCTCTTTTACGACACTATCAAGGGCGGTGACTTCCGTGCCCGTGAAGCAGACGTCTGGCGTCTGGCCCAGGTGTCAAACAACATCATTGATCAGTGCGTTGCTCAGGGCGTCCCTTTCGCTCGCGACTACGCTGGCTACCTTGACAACCGCTCCTTCGGTGGCGCCCAGGTCTCCCGTACCTTTTATGCTCGTGGTCAAACCGGTCAGCAACTGCTTCTCGGCGCTTATTCGGCGCTCTCTCGCCAGGTTAAGGCTGGTACGGTTAAGCTCTTTGAGCGCCGTGAGATGCTTGACCTGGTTGTCGTTGACGGTGTTGCCAGGGGTATTACCTGCCGCAACATGGTTTCGGGTGAGATCGAGTCCTACTGGGGTGATGCTGTCATTCTGGCCACTGGTGGATACGTCAACGTTTTCTACCTTTCGACCAACGCCATGGGCTGTAGCGTTACTGCCGCCTGGAAGGCCGCCAGAAAAGGCGCCTACATGGCTAATCCTTGCTACACACAGATTCACCCGACCTGTATTCCGCAGCATGGTGATCAGCAGTCGAAACTGACTCTGATGTCTGAATCGCTTCGTAACGACGGTCGCTGCTGGGTTCCAAAGAAGGTAGAAGATTGTGAGAAGCCTGCGGCAGATATCGCAGATGAAGATCGTGACTACTACCTGGAGCGTAAATACCCATCTTTCGGTAACCTCGCCCCACGTGATATCGCATCCCGTGCTGCCAAAGAGCAGTGTGACGAAAATCGTGGCGTCGGCCCCGGTAAACGTGGTGTTTATCTCGACTACCAATCAGCAATCGACCGTGTTGGTGAAGATACCATTCGTGAGCGTTACGGTAACCTCTTCGAGATGTACGAGAAGATTACAGACGAAAATGCTTATAAGCAACCGATGCGCATCTACCCTGCACCACACTACTCCATGGGTGGTCTCTGGGTCGATTATAACTGCATGAGCAACGTCCCAGGCCTGTTCGTTCTCGGTGAGGCAAACTTCTCCGTTCACGGCGCCAACCGTCTCGGTGCTTCGGCACTGATGCAGGGCCTGGCCGATGGCTACTTCGTTATTCCTTACACGATTGCCAACTACCTGGTAACTGTGAAGCCGGGCGAAGTAAAAGGCGATCACGAGGCATTCAAACAGTCTGCCGATGAGGTCAAAGCCAACATCGACAAGCTACTTTCGATCAACGGCACCAAGACTCCTTCTGAGTTCCATCGTGAACTCGGAAAGATCATGTGGGAGAACGTTGGCATGGCTCGTAGTGATGAAAGCCTCAAGGAAGCTCTCAAGCTTATCCCGGCGCTTCGCGATGATTTCTGGAAGAACGTCAAAGTGGTTGGCACCAATGAGCAGTTCAACCAGGAGCTCGAAAATGCCGGTCGACTGGCTGACTTCTTCGAGTTTGCCGAAATTCTCGCTAAGGATGCACTCAACCGCGAAGAGTCTTGCGGCGGTCACTTCCGTACCGAGCATCAGACTGATGATGGCGAAGCGATGCGTAACGATGAAGACTTCTGTTACGTTGCTGCCTGGGAGTTCAAAGGTGCGGGTGTTGAGCCTGAACTGCACAAAGAGCCTTTGAAATTTGATAATGTCAAGCTGGCCGTAAGGAGTTACAAATAATGAAACTCAAACTGCACGTATGGCGCCAAAACGGGCCAACAGATAAAGGAAAGTTGGAGACGATTGATGCTCCAAATGTAAGTCCTGACCAGTCTTTTCTGGAGATGTTGGACGACGTCAATCAAGCTCTGGCTCTTGAAGGCAAAGATGTTATTGCATTCGATCACGATTGTCGCGAAGGGATCTGCGGCATGTGCTCACAGGTTATCAATGGAGTTCCTCACGGCGGCCAGGACCGGACTACGGTCTGCCAGCTGCATATGCGGAAATTCAACGATGGCGATGAGATCTTCATCGAGCCTTGGAAAGCACGTGCTTTTCCGGTGATCAAGGACCTGGTCGTTGATCGTAACGGTCTGGAGAAAATTATGCAGGCTGGTGGTTACACCTCCTGCCATACCGGTGGTGTTGCCGATGGTAACGCGCTGCTGATTGGCAAGCCTGAAGCTGACTACGCTATGGATGCTGCAGAGTGCATCGGCTGTGGTGCCTGTGTTGCTTCTTGCCCTAACAGCTCTGCGATGCTCTACACCAGCGCCAAGGTGGCTCAGCTTGCTGTCCTGCCTCAAGGTAAGATAGAAGCTGCTAAGCGTGTTATGGCTATGACCGAAGCTGCCAAGGACAATGGCTTTGGTAACTGCTCAAACCATTACGAGTGCCAGGCATCGTGTCCGAAAGGCGTCGATGTCAAGTTCATCTCCAAGCTCAACCGGGAGTACATGAAGGCACTGGTCAAGTAATTCAATATCATCTTATGGATGAGTTAAGGGCGAACCAAATGGTTCGCCCTTTTTTTTACATTAATCTAAAAAATGATTTAACTCAAAGAAGTGCGCGCTTTCGAACCAAGATGTAAAAAGAACGTCTCAAAACTAGTTATATAGAGAATTGTTCATTTTTTTTGCATCTTAGCGCCTCTGCGTTAATAAACGGTTTGGCTTGAATTGTTTTTTATTTAAAGGGTTTCCGGATAAAATCGCTTTTTTGAGGTGAATGGGCGTAGGACTGTCGGCTAGCTTTGCCTGATCATCAAGGCGGTACTGAATTCCTCGAGCATATGATTGGAGACAACCTCGCAACCCATTCGTTCATAAGCCTGCCGCACATCAAAGTTGTATTCCCACAAGATGCCAGACAGTAAGAGCAATCCGCCTGGCTTCAGTTTTGTCGTCAATGATTCTGCAAGGTCGAGCAGGATGTCCCCGTAGATGTTTGCCAGTATGAAGTCAAAATTGTTTTCGGTAACCGCATCAAGAGTGCCTGTGATGTGGGTCACCTGGTGATCGATATGATTGAGTCGGCAGTTGATACGTGCCGATTCAACGGCGTCCTGCTCGATGTCAACGCAGACCACATGACTTGCACCGAGTTTAAGTGCGGCTATCGCCAGAATCCCGGTGCCGCTTCCCAGATCAAGAACCTGCGCGCCTTTCACTTCCGGTCTCTGCTCAAGAAGTTTCAGGCAACTCTCTGTGGTCTCGTGTTCACCTGAACCGAAGGCTCCCCTTTGCATGACAAGATCAACACAGCTGCCTGTGCCGGCAGGGCCGTTCGGTGGTGTGATGCGAAACTGAGATCCAATCGTGAAGGGTTTGTACATGCTGACTCCGGATTGTACCGATGCGGACGCTCTGATTTAAATCCGCGCGGCTTGCCATGATAGGCTGGCGGCTAAATCCCCTGGCTGCGTAAAATCAACAAAGCAACTGTGTAGGTTACTGCCGAGAGAAGCGTGGAGAGCATAACGATTGTTCCAGCCAGTTCCGCATCTCCCTTAAGCTGATCCGCCATTATATAATTTGCTGTTGCCGCAGGTGTCCCGGCGATCAGAACTCCGATCCCCAGATCCATTCCTTCGACGCCCATGCTTATCAAAAGTGCTGCGGCGAGGATCGGCAGCCAGATGGTCTTTATACCGCTCGCCATAGCCGCCTTAAAGAGGTCTCCGCGAAGGCGTTCAACAGAGAATCCTCCGCCGATAGCCAGCAGGGCCAGAGGCAGGGTCATCCCGGTTGCTATCTTCAGACTGCGTTCAAAAACCAGAGGTGTTGGCAAATCCAGAAAACTCCAGATGATGCCAAGGAACGAAGCAATAATCAGAGGGTTAAGGATGATTTGACGAAGCCAGAAACTTGCCCCACGTTGTTCGCCATCTCCTCGATGAGGCCAGAGCAGGGCGAAGATTGCGTAGAGGTTTAGAAAGGGCACCAGGAAACCCATAAGGATGCCAGCCTTGGTCAGGCCTGTTTCGCCATAAGCGTTGAGGGTGATCGCCAGACCCATGTAGGCAAGGTTTCCCCTGAAGGCTCCTTGAGCAAAAACGCCTCGAGCGTTGTTCGGGTAATCGCGGAAAACTGAGTAAGCGTAAGAGGCGATAAAGGTAACGGTAATCGCGATGATTGAGCCGACAATAAGGCGGCCATTGAAGTTTGCAAAGAAGTCTGCCGAACCAATTTTGTAGAAGAGCAGCAACGGTAAACAGACATAATAAACCAGCCTGTTCGTCTGCTTTAAGAAGGTGCTGTCAATCAATCCAATGCGGCGCAACAGCCAGCCGAGAGCGATGACAGAGAAAACCGGCAGAACAATATTAATAATGTCAGTAAAAAGGTGCATTTAGAAACTTTCTGTTCAATTGTTACAGAATACAAAATTCAAACGGCTGAATATACATAAAAAACAACCTGGTTCTCTATTTAGTCTATGTGAGGGGCCAATTCTTTCTTACGAAGTCAAAGGACAGACCTTTTGGAAGAGGCGCTTAGGGCGCTGGTTATGAACGAATAATTTTTCAGAACTTCCCTTTTTGGCCTGTTGTGTAATATTCTACAAATATAGAAGTATTCACTTGTTTATTCGTGCCATCACCATAAAGGGTTTGTATGCCGAGTATTCTAAAAGCAAATCGATTACGTCTTTCAATCATTGCTGGCTTGTTGTTAGCGGTGACTGCCATGCATTACCTGACAACAACACAGT
This sequence comes from Deltaproteobacteria bacterium IMCC39524, assembly GCA_029667085.1. Classification (NCBI taxonomy): domain Bacteria; class Deltaproteobacteria; species Deltaproteobacteria bacterium IMCC39524. The sequence goes on along the minus strand of JARUHJ010000006.1, from coordinate 33,332 downwards.
TGGTTAATGCCCATGACGTCTATCGGCGCCTATACTACGTGCCGATTGTCCTTGGGGGGGTCTGGTTTGCTTTGCGTGGAGGGATTGTGACTTCGATCCTTGCCTCTTTGCTTTATATGCCGCATGTCCTTTTCCATTGGCAACATCATCCGAGTATCGCTCTCGAACAATACCTGGAAATCGTCCTGTACAACGTGATCGGTTGTCTTACCGGCTTTCTGGCGGAACGGGAACGACAGCAGAAATTGCGTTATCAGAAGACGGCCGAGACGCTGGAAGAAAGTTATCGCAAGTTGCGCGAGCAGGCAGACCAGATCATAGAAATTGAAGGGCAGTTAAGGCGCGCGGACCGACTCTCCGCTCTCGGCGAGCTTTCTGCGGGTATGGCCCATGAGATACGCAACCCGCTGGGATCTATCAAGGGGACGGCAGAAATTTTACGCGACGGTGTGGCGCCTGATGACCCCAAGTTGGAGTTTGCCGATATCTTGATCAAGGAAGTCGATCGTCTCAATAAGGTTCTGGAAGACTTTTTGCGTTTTGCTCGACCGGAACCTGTTGAGCTTGGTCGTTTTTCACCAAATAAAGTTATTGAAGAAGTTCTTGAATTGACCCGGCAGCAGGCTCTCAGCAACCGGGTCGAAGTCGAGGTTGCCCTCGCTGAAGATATGGAAATCCCCGGGCGGGGAGAACAGATCCAGCAGGCTCTGCTCAACCTGGTCCTGAATGCCCTGCAGGTGATGCCCGATGGCGGACAACTTAAGGTGTCATCGACGGTTCATGGCAATGAAGTCGGCATTCATGTCAGCGATAGCGGTCCGGGGATTGCCATGGAAGACCGTGATAGAATCTTCAATCCCTTTGTTACGACCCGTGACAGCGGCACCGGCCTCGGCCTGGCCATAACCCAGAGAATCATCCAGGGCCATGACGGTCATATCGATCTTGAGAGTACGCCTGGCCAGGGTTCAAGTTTCACCCTCTGCCTGCCTATTTCGATGAGAGACATGGAGAATGAGAAATCATGAGTGTACAACAGCCTCATACACCCTCCCGTAAGGTTTTGTTGATTGATGATGATGCCTCGCTCCGGCGCGTAACAGAGTATTCTCTCCATTCTGCCGGATTCCAGGTCTTAAGCGCGTCCGATGGAAAACAGGGGTTGGCATCTTTCCAGGCTGACCATCCCCAGGTGGTCATCACCGATATACAGATGCCTGGCGTTTCAGGGTACGAAGTCCTGCAACAGATCAAAGCTGCGCGACCGGAAACCGTCGTCATTGTCATTACTGCTTACAGCTCTGTAGAAAAAGCTGTTGAAGCTATGAAGCAGGGTGCCTATGACTATCTGGCCAAACCCTTCAGTCGTGATGAACTGGTCATGGTTGTGGAAAAAGCCTTTAACCTGCTTGGCTTGCAGGAAGAGAACCAGAGGCTGAGGGAGCAACTTGAACACCATGTCGATTTTAGCCATATGGTTGGCAGCTCAGACGCTATGCAGAAGGTCTTCGATGTCGTCAGAAGGGTCGCGCCAACGGAGGCTGGCGTGCTAATCACTGGTGAGAGTGGCACGGGAAAGGAATTGATTGCCAAGGCCATTCACCAGGGAGGGGGGCGCAGTAAAGAGCCTTTCGTTGCGATCAACTGTGCGGCTATTCCTGCCAACCTTCTGGAGAGTGAACTCTTCGGCCATGTGCGTGGCGCCTTTACCGATGCGGTACGCGATCGTGTCGGGAAATTCGAGCAGGCTGATGGCGGCACACTTTTTCTCGACGAAGTCGGTGAGATGCCCCTGGAGCTGCAGCCGAAATTGTTACGAGTTCTACAGGAGATGGAAGTCGAACCGATTGGCGGAAAAGTCCGTTCTGTTGATGTACGTATCATTGCAGCCACCAACCAGGATGTGGAACTCGCAATAGAGGAAGGACGCTTCCGTGAAGACCTTTACTACCGACTGGCTATCATCCCGATTGAACTACCGCCCTTGCGTGAGCGTCTGGACGATATCCCGCTTTTGATTGAATATTTCCTGAAACGCTTCAGCGACGGGGCTCCAATTTCTGTTAGCCCTGCTGCCTTTGAATGTCTAAAAGCCTACACCTGGCCAGGAAATGTCAGGGAGTTGCAAAATGCCATTGAACGTCTGGTTGTATTAAGCCACGGTGATGTGGTTGAACCAGAGCACCTTCCCACCAAGTTTCGCGCGGCACCCACTGCTAAAAGGAGTCGTGTCGTTGAGCTCCCCCCGGAAGGCTATTCTCTTGAAACGCTGGAGCGGGAGGTGGTGGTCCAGGCTCTGGAACGAAATGACTGGAATCAGACCCGGGCTGCCGATTTTCTGCAGATTCCAAGACATACCTTGATTTACCGGATGGAAAAATATGATATCAAGAAAAGCTGAGGAGCGTGGCGCGTGGCGCGTGGCGCGAGGAACTTGTAAAATCCTGTTGCTGACGATACTTGTCATAATCATCACCTTGCCATCGTTGGCCTATGAACGGCGTTCTGCCGTGGTCGATACGGTTGCCAAGGCAGGTCCGGCGGTCGTCAATATTCGCACTGAACAGATTGTCCAGCGACGCAGCTCGCCTTTTTTCGGTTTCGGCGATTCCTTCTTTGATGACTTCTTCCGCCAGTTTTCACAGACGCGCAGCTATCGGACACAGTCCCTCGGCTCGGGAGCGATTATCGACAGTCGCGGCTACCTGGTGACAAACGCTCACGTTGTAGAAAAAGCTTCGAAAATTTATGTTGCCCTGCCTGGAGAACACAAGGAGCGTGAAGCCTCTTTGGTCGGCCTGGACCAGGCGACGGATCTTGCCGTAATCAAGGTGGTTACAGAGCAGAGTCTGCCGAATCTTACTTTTGCTGATGATGACGATCTCTTGCTCGGAGAAACGGTTATTGCGATCGGTAACCCCCTCGGCCTGGAGAACTCGGTAACGACCGGGGTTGTCAGTGCGCCAAAGCGCAGACTGCCGGACGGGGAGGGGGGCGTTGCAGCTTTTATCCAGACCGACGCCCTGATTAACCCCGGCAACTCCGGTGGGCCCCTTCTGGATATCAACGGAAGGCTGATCGGGATCAATACGGCCATTGCCCAACAGGCCCAGGGAATAGGCTTCGCCATCCCCGTCAAGGTCGTTCGCCGGGTGGTTAACGACCTGGTTGTACATGGTCGCTTACGTTCAGCTTATGCGGGGATTCTTCCAGGCGAGATCAGCAAATCCATGGTGAAATCACGAGGAGCCGGCGGTGCCCTGGTAACTGAGGTCGATCATGGCTCTCCTGCGGAAAAAGCAGGGATTAATGTCGCTGACGTCATTCTGGAAGTCGATGGCGTGCAAACCGATTCAGCTTCGGAATACCTGGCTTTGTTACGTACCTACCCGCCGGGAGCAAAAATCATATTGATGTTGTTGCGCGGCGAAGAGGTGCTAAGTCAAACGATCAACCTTGTGGAGCTTCCTTCGGGATACGCGATGCGTTATTTAGAGCGGATTTTCGGCCTTTCGGTAGAAGAAGACCGACAGGGGATTGTTATTACAAAAGTTCTCTCAAGGTCGCCGGCGGCGCAGATAGAGTTAAGGCCAGGTGATCGGATCACAGAACTTGAAGGCGTTCGTGTGGATAGTCTGGAAGCTTTTGTTGCGCGGATGGAAGAGACTCTCGGCCGCTTGCCGTTGCGCTTCACTCTCTTCAGGGGACAACGTGGCTACCTGGTTGAGATGCCTTAGAAAACTGTGAATGTGTTATGAAAGGGACGTTCAATGAAGTTGTATTCAGATCCTGATGAGCCCAGGCAGTCCGAGGTTGTACAGTTTGAACTCGAAGAGTGGATCGATAGCTCCCCTTTTGAACGGCTGCTGGGAGTGCAGATTCTCAGCGCTGAAGAGGGTCAGGCTCATTTATCCTTGCCATTCACTCTCAAGCTTTCCAATGGCGGCGGAGTCATGCATGGCGGGGCCTTGACTTCCCTAGCGGATACGGCCGTCGCCATGGCGATAAAAAGCCTGCTGCCGCCCGGAACCGTCTTTGCGACGACTGATCTGTCCATGCAGTTTATTGCTCCGGTTCTTGAGGGGCAGGTCCACGCCTATGCCAGCGTTCGGGAAACAGGAGAGCGGTCTTTTAATGGTGAGTGTGCGTTGCTTGGTGAGGATGATGAAACCTATGCTCTTCTGACCACTGTTTTTAAAGTTTCTCGCCAGGATAAATGACTTTGTCTCGGCCGGAATGGCAACCAACCCGGTTGACATTTTTCCCCTGTAAGGTTACATGTTAGGTCAATATTGTTTTTCCTATATGTCTTTAAAACTTAATCACATCTAATCTTTTTTGACTCAAAAGAAGGGCTCTTCCATGCGTCGTCTCGTTCTTATCATTGTTGTCATTCTCCTGGTTTGCGGATCCGTTTATCTCGTCACTGCAAGCAGTTCACGACCCTCTTATGAGCCGGTTAAGATTGTTGATATGGGTGATCAGGCGCCTGATTTCCTGCTGGAGGATACCGCTGGAAACAAGGTCTCCCTTGCGTCATTAAGAGGCAAGGTTGTCTTGGTGAACTTCTGGGCGACCTGGTGTCCCCCGTGCCGGGCGGAAATGCCCTCAATGGAGAAGCTCAATGAGGCTATGGCCGGTGAAGACTTCGTAATGCTGGCGATCAATGTCGAGGAAAATGGGCGGAGTGTCGTCCCTGAATTCCTGAAGAAATCGCCACATAAGTTCTCTGTCCTTTACGATGATCAGGGCGTTGCGCAGAATCTTTACGGAGTATACAAGTTCCCGGAGTCTTATGTGATTCGAAAAGATGGTGTCGTTGATGATAAAATTATTGGTGCTATAGACTGGGCGCACCCTACGACGATTGAGTATTTTAAGGAGTTGGCGAAAGGCTAATCCGCTTGCAGCAAGCCGCTAACATAACTTACTGGATTGCTTTTACCGCCGGGATTCTATCCTTCGCTTCTCCATGCGTGTTGCCACTGATCCCGTCTTACTTGACTTACATTACCGGGCTCTCGTTCAGCCAACTTGAAGACGCACATCCCAATGCGAGAGTGCGGATCACGGTTCTTCTGCATTCGCTCTGTTTTATCCTCGGCTTCACTGTCGTATTTGTCATGCTGGGAGCCATTGCCGGAGTTGCTTCGAGTAAGTTTCAATTCTATTTGCGCGAAGGCTTGGAATGGGTCGAAAAGATTGGCGGTTTATTAATTTTCCTCTTCGGTGTTCATATGACAGGCCTCTTTCATTTCGGTGTGTTGCTTGGTGAGAAGAGGGTTCAACTGCACAAGAAACCCAGCGGTTACATCGGTACCTTTGTGGTTGGTGTTGCCTTTGCCGCGGGCTGGACGCCCTGTATCGGGCCGATCCTGGCGTCCATTCTGATGATTGCTGCGTCGTCTGGGCATATTGGTGAGGGCATTGGACTGCTCGCTGTTTATTCTCTGGGTCTCGGAGTTCCCTTCCTGCTCGCAGGCCTTCTGTTTCACCAGTTTTTGGTTGCCTTCAACAGGTTCAGGAAATATATCCGTCTCGTTGAAGTTTTTACCGGAGCCATGCTGATGGCCGTTGGCATCATGCTCATGTTCAACCTGATGGGCAAGCTCACCATGTATCTTTACCAGATTTTCCCTGTCCAGGGTTAGCCAGCAGAGGGAGTTTCTTCTCTCAAATTTCACTTGACAGTATCTCTTTTCTTGTTTAATTTGAAAATCGTTTTCAATTGGAATGGGTTTATGGGACATGCTGACAGCAAAAAAAAATTTAAAGATTTCCTTCTTTCTCAGGGGTTGAAATCAACCAACCAACGTGAGCTTATTCTCGCGGAGTTTCTTCGTGCCGGGTCACATCTTTCGACGGAAGAGCTTTATCTGCGTTTGCGCAAGCAGCACCCTAGTATCGGTTATGCAACTGTTCATCGCAGCTTGAAACTGTTTGCACAATGCGGTATCGCCGAGCAACGTCATTTTGGAGATGGCCAGGCACGTTACGAGGCCAGCGATCATGACGAGCATCATGATCACCTGATCTGCGTCTCCTGCGGGAAAATCGTCGAATTTGAGGACCCTCGTATCGAGGCTCTCCAGGTGGAAGTCGCCGGAGAGCATGGCTTTTCTATTGAACGCCATCGTCTTGAGCTTTACGGTTCTTGCGCAGACTGTTCCCCTAACAACTTAAGATAAGTCTCTTTTTTTTGTGTTGTTCTGAAAATGATTATCAATAACAAGATGGAAGGCTCTCCGTACGTCTATGCAAAGCCAAACGCAAACTGAAAAGAAAATTATCCTGGTTGGTAACCCGAATGTCGGTAAAAGTGTGGTGTTCAATACCATGACCGGCAGCTACACGACAGTTTCCAATTACCCTGGTACCTCTGTTGAGGTCTCTCGGGGCCAATGCGAGATTGCCGGTGAGCATTATCAGGTTCTTGATACACCTGGTATGTACTCTTTGCTTCCTATTACCGAGGAAGAGCGGGTGGCCAGGCGGATTCTCCTTGAGGAATCGCCGCATGTGGTGGTGCACGTCATCGATGCACGCAATCTTGAGAGAATGCTGCCGATGACACTCCAGCTCATCGAAGCCGGGTTGCCGGTTGTCCTTCTGATCAACATTATGGATGAGGCGGAACGGGTCGGCATGCATGTCGATATCGCCCTTCTGCAGGAGAAGTTGCAAATCCCTGTTGTTGGCGGTGCGATGGGACGTGCCAAACGAGGCCTGTGGGAGCTGCGAGATGCGATACGTGATTTTGAAGTCAGTAAAGCGACCTTTAACTATGCAACAGATCTCGAAAAAGACATCCATGGCATCAGTGAACTGATGCAAGGGGACTACACCCTCAACCGGCGTAGCTTGACCCTTATGCTGTTACAGCGTGATGAGGAGATTGCTGAGAGAGTCAAGGACAGGGAAGGTGATCGCTACGAAAGGGTGGAAAAGGCTGTTAACGACACCATCTTTGATCGACGAGTGGACCTGCATCTGCGTATCAGCCTGGAGCGCAAACGGATCTGTAACGGCCTCCTGGGTGGCGTCATAACTCAGAAAGATGGCAATCAGCAGACCTTCGCCGATCATGTCTCCAACTGGACCATGAACCCCTGGACCGGTGTGCCCTTGCTGCTGATCGTCCTCTATCTGGGCCTCTACCAGTTTGTCGGCGGCTTCGGTGCAGGAACCATTGTTGATTTCCTTGAGGGGGCTGTTTTTGAAGAGTTTCTCAACCCCTGGGTGATCGGTCTGTGTGAGACGTATATCCCCTGGTACTGGCTTAACGAACTGCTCGTCGGTGAATACGGTTTGTTCACCCTCGGGGTTCGCTATGCCGTTGCAATCATCCTGCCGATTGTCGGAACCTTCTTTGTTGCCTTTGCCGTCATCGAAGACAGTGGCTATTTCCCCCGTTTGGCGATGTTGGTTGACAGGGTCTTTAAAAAAATTGGCCTGAACGGGCGTGCGGTTATCCCCATGGTCCTCGGTTTCGGTTGCGATACCATGGCAACGGTTGTCACCCGCACTCTTGAGTCGACCCGTGAACGGATTATTGCGACCCTGCTGCTGGCTCTGGCCATCCCCTGCAGTGCACAGATGGGAGTTATCCTTGGCCTTCTCTCTGGAGTTCCTGGCGCCTTGATGGCCTGGATGGTGAGCATGGTCGGTGTGTTCTTGCTGGTTGGCTTTCTGGCTGCGCAAATCGTGCCCGGTGAGCGGCCGATGTTCTACATGGAAATCCCGCCGATGCGTCTGCCCCAGATACAGAACGTAATGATCAAGACCCTCACCCGCATGCAGTGGTATTTTATGGAAATTTTCCCGCTTTTCATGATCGCGTCTGTTTTGCTCGTGGCTGGAAAACTTTCCGGGGCGTTGGAATGGCTGGTCGGCATGTTCAACCCGGTGATGCGTTTGCTCGGCTTGCCGAACGAGGCTTCGGCAGCGTTTATCTTCGGTTTCTTTCGCCGTGATTTTGGCGCGGCCGGCCTTTATGATCTGCAGACAGAAGGTTTGCTTGACCCTGTCCAACTGACGGTTGCCGCGGTCACCCTGACCTTGTTTGTCCCCTGTGTTGCGCAGTTCCTGGTTATGCAGAAGGAGCGTGGCTGGAAAACCTCTCTGACGATCTTCTTCCTGGTGACCGGTCTGGCTTTTGCCGTGGGCTGGGCACTTAATAAGTTCTTGTTGATGACGGGGTTTCTTGTGTGAAGTGTACTTTCTGCGAACATGAATTGACTCCCGAGATGCTCCGTGAAAAAGGCTGCGGTGGCTGTCTCGGCGGATGTCGCAAAATTCATTGCCCCTACTGTGGCCAGGAAAATCCGATCGTGCCAGAGTTGCTCGAAAAATTTCTTAAAGATGATAAACATAAAGCTTAGTAACCCGCTTGTTGATAGTCCGGCAGGCTGTAAGAAAGGGAACACTGCATGAACGTTTCGGCCAAGGCTGAGGAAATCCTCGAATCTCTCTGGATAACAACGGAAGAGAAGGGCGAAGATGCCGCTCATTTCGAGAGACTTAATATTGCTCCGGATAACGAAGGCCTGACTGAACTGGTTGGTCTGGCCTTTGTTGAGGTCACTGGCGAATGGGTTCGTTTGCGCAAGGAAGGTCGCGAAGAAGCACGCATGACCGTCCGTCGGCATCGTCTCGCGGAGCGCCTGATGATGGATATCCTTGATATCAAAGGGGTGACTGGTGATGAACGGGCCTGTGAGTTCGAGCATCTGTTGCACCATGGCGTGGACACCAAGATTTGCACCCTTCTGAATCATCCAACCACTTGTCCTCATGGCAAGCCGATCCCTCCGGGGAGTTGCTGTGAACAAGCGCGTCAGGAAGGTGAGGTCGGTGTTGTCGCCCTGACCGAACTTAAAGCTGGAGAGAAGGGCGAAATCGCCTACCTGGCTGCAACTGATGTCAGTAAAATGCAGAAATTGATGAGTATGGGCGTCCTGCCGGGTAGCGACCTTGTGGTCACCAGAACCTTCCCGTCGTACATCTTTAAGGTGGGGTATTCGGAGTTCGCGGTGGATGCTGAGCTTGCCAGGGAAATCTTTGTGCGCAAAGCTTAGTTGTTTTCTGACTATTCAAGAGTTCTTTATCTCTTGCAACCAACTTTGTGATTACCTATAGTTAGTAATCTTTTATGCCATCCTCCGGGTGGTCGATGATTATGGTTGGGGGCTCCCTGAAGAAGGAGGAATGAGTGGAAACTCTGGGAATTGATATCGGCTTCGGTTTTACGAAGGCGACAGATGGCAAACGTGACCTGGTTTTTAAATCTGTTCTGGGTGAATCGACAGATATACAGTTTCGCGACGAGATGATTGCTGCACCTGGTGAAGATGAAAAACATCTGCAGATCGAGGTCGACGGCAAATCTTATTTTGTCGGTGAACTTGCTGAGAGGCAAAGTAATGTACGTTTCTTTACTCTCGACCAGGCCCAGTTTATAGGGAAGTTTGCCAAGGTCTTTGCCCTGGCGGCTACGGCTCAAATGGTTAAAGGCTTTGTCCCCGTTAACCTGGTGACCGGTTTGCCGATCGGCTATTACCGGCAGTACAAGGATGAGTTGGCCAAGCTCCTTGTCGGCGAGCACAAGGTAACCGTGATTGATGCCGACGGTAAGCAGGACGAGAAGTCGCTCAGCATCAACAAAGTTCGTGTTGTACCGCAACCCTTTGGTTCTCTTTTCAACATGATGCTCAATGACCTTGGTGAAATGGGTGACAAACGTCTGATCAAGGATAAAATCGGTATCATCGATGTCGGTTTCCGTACCTCCGATTACACCATCTCTGACAAAATGCGCTATTCCGAACGAGGTAGCCGCACCACGGATTCTGGTATTGCCAGGGCTTTCAATGTGATTGCGACCAAGTTGCGTGAGAACAGCGGTATCAATGTTGAACTCTACCGTCTTTATGAAGCGATTGATGAAGGCAGTATCAAGATCAGAGGCAAGGTCTACGATCTTAAAAGTTTGACAGATCAGGTTTTCAGCCAGCTGGCGACATCGATCGCCAATGAAGTTGATCGTCTCTGGGTCGATGACTGGGATATCGATGCCATGGTTATCACTGGTGGCGGTGGAGCGGTCCTGGCTAAATATCTCAAGCCGCTTCTCAATGGCGAGATCATGGAGACTGACCCTGACCTGGATATGCGGCTTTACAATGTGCATGGCTATCGCAAATTCGGGCAACACCTCTGGGCCCGTGGCAACACCCCGCCTAAGGCACCGGCAGCGCCTACAACTTAAATGCTTCCGATACGCCCCCATTTTTTGGGGGCGTTTTTATTGGTCAGGAACTATCCCCGAACGGGTGCTGCCCGTTGTTTAAATGATTATTGATGAAAGGGAAGGCCCCTAAACAGACCCTGCCTTAAGTGGAGGCGCAGAAACCGCAGAGGTCAAATTTAACGAAAGCCTTTATGCTCACTCTGCGATCTCTGCGCCTCGAGTGAGCAGAGCGAACGGGCTAGAATCTGTTCATGTTTTTCCGGTTTCACGTTTCTGTAGTATGTTTATTGAAGCGAAGTTGATAGCTAGCAGCCTGTCAGACAGGTTGCTAGAATAATTATTGACAATAATCCCCTAAGCAGAGACAAACCACAGGCAATATGAACAAAATGGATTTCAACGACATCCTCGAGTTATTGCAGAAGCGTGCCAATCGTCCTCTGGGCCTTAAAGAGCTCCAGTCGATGCTTGATCTGAGCGCTGGTGAGCGCAAGCTGCTCGGCAAGAGCCTGAAAGACATGGTTCGGGACGGCTCTCTGGTGCAACTGAAAGGGGGAAAGTTTGCCTTGCCGCATAAGGTAAACCTAGTCGTTGGAACGATCTCTGTGCACCGCGACGGTTACGGTTTTGTTTCTCCGGCTGATGAGAACGCCCAGGATGTTTTTATTCCCGCTCGCCATCTTCGTCCGGCGATGCATGGCGACATGGTGGTTGTGCGCCTGGAACGATCTGCACGAACCGGAAAGCCCGAAGGTCGTGTGATTCGTGTTGAGAAGAGGGCGCATAGAACTCTCGTTGGCCGGTATCAGCTGGAGCATGGAGTCGGTTATGTTTCTCCTGTTGATTCCCGTCTTCAGGATGACATCCTGATCCCTCCCGGCGCCTCCGGTAGCGCTCGTCAGGGACAGATGGTCCTGGTTGATATTGAAAACTACCCGGGTCGCTCGCGTGGTGCTGTTGGTCGCATCACTGAAGTCATTGGTGACGCGACCGATCCTGAAGTTGAGATCAAGATTGCGGCCATCCAGTTCGGCCTGCCTTATGAATTTTCTGCTGAAGTGCTCGCCGCGGCAGGCAGAGTTCCTCTGCAGGTTTCTAACGAGGATATCGCCGGACGCGAAGACCTGCGTCATGTGAATTTCGTGACGATTGATGGTGAAACAGCGAAAGATTTCGATGACGCGGTCGCCGTTGCACGGAGCGCTGATGGCTACCGTCTCTGGGTAGCGATTGCTGATGTTGCTCATTACGTTACCGTTGGCAGTGTGATCGACAAGGAGGCTCTTGAACGCGGCACCAGCGTCTACTTCCCCGGGACCTGTCTGCCGATGCTTCCCGAGGCTCTGAGCAACGGCATCTGTTCTTTGAACCCACAGGTCGATCGACTGGTGATGGTCGCTGAGCTTGATTTCGATTCGACTGGCAAGCGTGTCGGAATGCGCTTTTGCCAGGCGGTTATGCATAGCCGGGCTCGTTTGACCTACACCACGGTTGCTGCGATCCTTGTTGAGGAGGACACGGACGCTCGTATTGAGCATGAAGTCCTGATTGACGATCTTGAACTCATGCGTGAGCTTGCCGAGTTACGTATCGCTTGTCGTCATCAGCGCGGTAGCCTGGACTTCGACCTCCCTGAGGCCCAGATCATTCTGGATCTGCGGGGGCGTCCGGAAAATGTTATCCGGACCGAACGCAACCTGGCGCATCGATTGATCGAGGAATTCATGTTGGCGGCTAATGAGGCGGTCGCTCTTTGGCTGGTGCAACAGCGGGAGCCGATGATCTTCCGGGTTCATGAGTCTCCAAGTGAAGGGAAGATGGCAGCCTTTCAGGAGTTTATTGCCTACTTCAATCAGGGGATTTCTTTGCCGGTGGAAGGTGTTAAGCCGAAGCTCCTGCAGGAATTTCTTGAGCGGGTGGCTGGTCAGCCGGAAGAGCACGTTATTAATCACGTCCTGTTGCGGAGTTTGCCGCAGGCTTACTACTCAGTGAATAACCTGGGTCATTTCGGTTTGGCCGCTGACAACTACTGCCATTTTACCTCACCAATTCGGCGCTACCCTGACCTTATGGTCCATCGTGTCCTGAAGAAAAAGCTGGAGAAGGGGTCGTTGGCAGGGCCGCTGAGTGAGTTGCCATTGGCTGAGATTGCTCAAATTTCTTCAGTTACGGAGCGACGGGCAATGGAGGCTGAACGGGACATCGTCAAGCTGAAAAAATGTCAATTTGTTACAGATAAAGTAGGCGAAAAATTTTCTGGCATGGTAACCTCGGTGCACGCTTTCGGCTTCTTTGTCGAATTGCATGAAATCTACGTTGAAGGGCTGGTTCATGTCTCCAGCCTGGAGGACGATTTCTATCAATACGAAGAGGAACGTCATCGCTTGATCGGTATGAATCGCAGGCGTGAGTTCAGCATCGGTTCCCCGGTTGAGGTGTCTGTTCATAAGGTTGATCTTGACCGCCGTGAAATCGATTTCCGTCTAGTTGAAGAAAAACACCCGGTACGAGGAACGCGGCGCGAGGGGCGCGGCAAAAGAAAACGCTAAGGATAATGTAAACTGTGAGGGACCGTTTCCGAACAAGGCCGTCCTCTTTAAACGATAGGTTTCAGGAAGGGGCCTCCGCCATTCGGAGGTAGCCCGATATTGCAATGCAGGTAGTCAGAGATCTCAATAATTTTCCAGAAAGACCTTGCCGGACGGTTCTGACGATCGGCAATTTTGACGGTGTCCATCTTGGCCATCGAGAGATCTTTCGGCGCGTCGTTGCCAGAGCGCGCGAGTTGAAGGGCAAGGCTGCAGTGGTGACCTTTGAGCCGCATCCGCTACATATGCTGGCGCCCGAGAAGGCCCCGCTGCGTTTGAACACCCCTGAAGAAAAAGTTCGTCTTCTTACTGCTTCCTGTATCGATCTACTGGTCGTCCTCAACTTTAATAAGCAACTTGCCGAAATGTCCGCCGAAGATTTTGTCCGTGATCTGCTCGTTGGCAAGTTGGGCGTCAAACACCTGATCATCGGTTATGACTATGCTTTTGGTCGCAATCGTGAGGGCAATGCCTCTTTCCTTGAGGAGAAGAGCCGGGAGTATGGATTTACGCTGGAAGTTCTGGAGCCGGTCCAGGTTTCGCAACAGGTGCATAGCTCAACGGCCATCCGGGAAATTCTGAAAGATGGCAGGGTTGCCGATGCGGTGAACGTTCTCGGTCGTAATTATACTCTCGATGGTGTTGTTGTTCACGGTGACGGGCGAGGGCGAAAACTCGGTTTCCCGACCGCGAACCTCTCTACAGAAAAGGAGCTCCTTCCTTGTGATGGCGTCTATGCCGTCAAGGTGAAGTGGCGTGATCGTTATTTCAATGGCGTTATCAATATCGGCCATAGACCAACTTTTTCCGGGGAGAAAACAACGCTGGAGATTCATCTCCTCGATTTTCAGGGTGATCTTTATGCGGAACGATTGAGAATCTACTTTGTTGACCGACTGCGCGGCGAACGGAAATTTGCCTCGGTTGACGCGTTGCAGGAAGCGGTCCTCATGGATATTGATCGGGCCCGCGGTAAATTGGCAGACGCACAGGTTGTTGAATATCGAGAATACCTCGATTGTGGTGATAACGTCAGGCCCAGTGGAGCGAAGTGATATGCAGGTGAGCGGCAAGACAGATGTGGTGGGCATCTTTGGTGATCCGGTAGCACATTCCCTTTCGCCATGTATGCAGAACGCGGCGATTAAGGCCAGTGCCCTGGACGCGGTATACGTGCCATTTCACGTCACCGCGGCACAGTTATGTGACGCTGTGAAAGCAATTCGTGCCATGTCGATACGAGGAGTCAATCTGACCATCCCGCACAAAGAAGCTTCCTGCCACCTGGTCGATGAACTTGATCCCTCGGCGCAAATGATTGGTGCGATCAATACAATCGTTAACGATAACGGCCGCCTCAAGGGTTACAATACAGATGGCCTCGGCCTGTTAAAGGCTCTGAAACAGGAGCTTGGCTGCGATGTGGCTGGTAAGCGGGTCCTCTTGCTTGGGGCCGGTGGCGCATGTCGTGCTGCTTTGGTTGCTCTTTGTCAGGCAAAGGTGTCCTGGGTCGGGATTGCCAATAGAACGCGTAACAGGTCGCAAAAACTGGTCGAAGAGTTCTCCGGTAAGTTTTCAGGCACGGCTTTTGCTGAGTATGAACTGGGCACATCCTTGCTGAACACATGTGACGAGCCGGTTGATTTACTGGTTAACACCACGGCAGTTGGCCTCAAAGGGGAAGACTTCGGTTTTCCGGTTGTGGATTGCCTCAAGCCCCGTGGTGCCGTGTTTGACATGGTCTATACTCCTGAGCCGACGGTGTTGCTTGATCAGGCGAGGAAGTGTGGCCTGGCCGCCGCCGATGGTCTGGGGATGCTCGCAGCACAGGGTGAGGCCGCATTTGCTCTCTGGTTTGGTCAAGCTCCTGAGCCGCTTGTCATGCGCCGGGCCCTGGATGTGTCAGATGAGATTTGATTTTTGATTCCAGCGGGTTACATGGTATCTCGCTTGACAGGCCTCTTGCGCTTTCGCTAGAATGCCAGAATTGTTTTTATTGTGAGGCTGTCTGCTTTGACAGCCGGTATAGAGGGATTGGGTGTCGGTGTCAGATAATGCTTTAAGTTGTAGACCTTTATCAGACCCGACGGGCTTCCGGGGGAAGAAGATTATTTTTTATGGCTGCTAATCGTCTCGGCGAACTTCTGGTTCGCAACAAACTGATTGACGAACAACAACTTACCAAGGCTCTTGAAGAACAGAAAGCCACTGGTGGCCGACTTGGTGCCAGTCTGGTTAAACTTGGTTTCTTGAAAGAAGAAGACCTCGCGGCTTTTCTGTCACGTCAATATGGCGTCCCGTCGATTAATCTCAGTGAATTTGAAATCGATGAAAGCGTCATCAAGTTGATTCCTGCCGAAGTCGTGCAGAAGTATCAGCTGATTCCGGTCAACCGCGCAGGCTCGACGCTGATCGTCGCCATGGCCGACCCTTCCAATATCTTCGCCATCGACGATATCAAGTTCATGACCGGCTATAACGTCGAAATCGTTGTCTCTGCCGAAAACAGCATCAAGTCCGCTATCGATAAATATTACGACCAGAGCGCGTCCTTCGATGATGTCATGGGCGACCTTGATGATATTGATCTTGAGGTTATTGACGACGATGATGAAATTGATACCAGCGAGCTTGAAAGATCCAGTGAGGATGCTCCGGTTGTCAAGCTGGTCAACCTGATCCTTACTGATGCGATCAAAAAAGGCGCCTCCGATATCCACGTCGAACCCTACGAAAAATCATTCAGGGTCCGTTACCGTATTGACGGTGTTCTTCACGAAGTTATGAAGCCACCTTTGAAGCTCAAGAACGCTCTGACTTCACGTATCAAAATCATGTCGGAGATGGACATCTCTGAACGACGTTTGCCTCAGGATGGTCGTATCAAGATTAAACTGCCCGGGGGCAAAGACATGGACTACCGCGTCAGCTGCCTGCCGACCCTGTTTGGCGAAAAGATTGTTCTGCGTCTGCTCGATAAGTCGAACCTGCAGTTGGATATGACCAAGCTCGGTTACGAAGAGCAGTCGCTGAAATGGTTCAAGGAACAGATCCACAAGCCTTTCGGAATGGTTCTGGTGACCGGGCCAACGGGTTCTGGTAAAACCGTTTCCCTCTATTCCGCTCTGGGTGAATTGAATACGCCTTCGGAAAACATCTCAACAGCTGAAGACCCTGTCGAGTTCAACTTCGCAGGTATCAACCAATGTCAGATGCATGAAGAGATAGGTCTTAACTTCGCGGCTGCACTGCGTTCCTTTTTGCGACAGGATCCGGATATCATCATGATTGGTGAGATCCGTGACTTTGAGACGGCTGAGATCGGGGTCAAGGCCGCACTGACTGGTCACTTGGTCCTTTCCACGCTGCACACCAATGACTGCCCGAGTACTGTCAACCGTCTTCTCAACATGGGGATCGAACCCTTCCTTGTGGCTTCCGCAGTCAACCTGATTACCGGCCAGCGTCTTGGCCGTCGCCTTTGTCAGGAATGCCAGGTGCCGGAAGATATCCCCAAAGAGACACTTGTTCAGGCCGGTGTCCCCGAAGACCAGGTCGATAGTTTTAACAGCTACAAGGGTGAGGGTTGTGTAAAGTGTAATGACACGGGCTACAAAGGCCGGGTCGGTTTCTACCAGGTTATGCCGATGTTCGAGGAGTTGCGCGAGCTGATTCTGGCTGGTGCCAACACTGCAGAGCTGAAACGTGAGTCGATGCGTCTTGGCGTCAAGACCATGCGCCAGGCGGCTCTGACGAAGATGGACGAGAGAATTACCTCGTTTGAAGAAACACTGCGCTGCACCATCGCTGACGACTAGACTCCGGTAGCGGGTAGCGCGTAGCGCGAGTATAAAAAACTTGCGAAGCTTTTAGAGAACTGCTCATTACGGCTTCGTCGGAACAGATCAAACAAGGGGATTATCCCTAAAAATGTCCGCGCCACGCGCCACGCGCCACGCGCCACACTGTCCCAGGTGAATTATGTCAGATTTTTCGATTCAACAAATGCTCAAGCACATGGTGGAGCTCGGCGCTTCTGACCTCCATATCACGACTGGAACGCCGCCGCAGATTCGTGTCAATGGCAAGATGACACCGATGAAGATGCGCTCCTTGTTGCCATCTGACACCAAGAACATCTGTTACAGCATCCTGACCGAAACCCAGAAACGCAAATTTGAAGAGATCAACGAACTCGATTTCTCTTTCGGCGTCAAGGGACTGGCCCGTTTCCGTGGCAATGTCTTCGTCCAGCGTGGTGCTCTCGCTGGCGTTTTTCGCCTGATCCCTTACAAGTTCCTTTCCTTTGAGGAACTTGGCCTGCCGCCGGTTATCAGGACTATTTCCAATAAGTCGAACGGTCTCGTTCTTGTGACAGGCCCAACCGGGTCAGGTAAGTCCACCACTCTGGCTTCGATGATTGACAGGATCAACTCAGAACGTGAAGATCATATCGTCACGATTGAAGACCCGATTGAATACCTGCATCCGCACAAAAAGTGTGTCGTCAATCAACGGGAAGTTGGTTCAGATACCCATTCCTTCAAAAATGCCCTGAAGTACATTCTTCGTCAGGATCCGGACATAGTCCTGCTTGGCGAGTTACGTGATCTGGAAACGATCGAAGCTGCACTGACAATCGCAGAGACCGGTCACCTTTGTTTTGCCACGCTGCATACCAACGGTGCGGTGCAGACGATCAATCGTATCGTTGATGTTTTCCCCACGAATCAGCAGCAGCAGGTGCGAACCCAACTCTCGTTCGTTCTGGAAGGTGTCCTCTCGCAAACCTTGCTGCCACGTATGGATGGCAAGGGGCGGGCGCTGGCTCTCGAAATCATGGTGCCGAATACAGCAATTCGTGCCCTGATCCGTGATGACAAGGTTCACCAACTTTATTCTCAGATGCAGATGGGCCAGGAAAAGTACGGCATGCAAACGATGAACCAGAGCCTCTTCTCTTTGTACCATACGAAAAAGATTACCATGGATGATGCTCTGTCCCGCTCATCGGATATTGAGGAACTCAAAGAGATGATGGCCAATCCTAATGCGGCTCTCAAGCGAGGAGTTCAATCCGGTACTGGTGCGAAAAGGTAGGAGCAGGGGCTGGATGCTGGGGGTTGGGGGCTGTTTTAAGGCGGACAAAGTAAATTCAATAATTTGTGATTTTATAACGGTTTAATAACTGACGAGGTTGATCATGGGTAAATTTAAATGGGAAGGCACGACAAAGTCCGGTCAGTCCATGAAAGGGCAGATGGATGCCCCTAATGCTGAGGCTGTTCAGGCTCAACTTCGTCGTCAGGGGATCTCTCCCGGGGATATCAAGGAGGCTGGTAAGGGTTTTGATATGGAGATCAAAATCCCCGGATTTGAGCCGAAGGTTACCACCAAAGATATCGTCGTATTTACCCGTCAGTTCGCCACCATGATCGATGCGGGTCTGCCGCTTGTGCAGTGTCTCGATATCCTGAGTAAACAGCAGGAGAATAAAACCTTTAAAGCAAATCTTACTCAGGTCAAAGAAGATGTAGAGGCCGGTTCAACTTTTGCCGATGCCTTAAAAAAACATCCCAATGCCTTTGATACTCTCTATGTCAACTTGGTTGCTGCTGGTGAGATTGGCGGTATTCTCGATACCATCCTAAATCGCCTTGCGGCTTACATCGAAAAGGCTATGAAGCTGAAAAAACAGGTCAAGAGCGCAATGACATATCCGGCAACGATTATCGGTATAGCTGTTATTGTCATTGCTGTTATTCTGGTTTTTGTTATCCCCCAGTTTCAATCTATGTTTGAGTCCTTTGGCCAGCAATTACCGTTACCGACCCGCATTGTTATTGCCATGAGTGCCTTTATCCAGAGCTATATTTTTGTGATTGTTGGTGGTTGTTATGGAACCCTTTGGATTTTAAAGCGTATTTACAAGACGCCTAAAGGCCAGCTATTTATGGACGCCTTTTTCCTTAAGTTGCCTGTTATGGGCATGCTGATTCGTAAGGTTGCCGTAGCCAAATTCACTAGAACCCTAGGCACCATGATCTCCAGTGGTGTGCCGATTCTAGACGGTCTGGATATTGTCGCCAAAACGGCAGGTAACAAGATCGTCGAGAATGCAATTTACAAAGTGGCTAAGAGTATTAGTGAAGGTAAAACAATTGCTGAACCATTAGAACAATCAGGCGTTTTTCCTGCGATGGTTTGCCAGATGATTGCTATTGGTGAGCAGTCCGGCTCTATTGATACCATGCTTAATAAAATCGCAGACTTCTATGACGATGAGGTTGATGATGCCGTAGGTAACCTCACGGCGATGATGGAACCGTTGCTGATGCTTTTCCTCGGTACCACGGTTGGAGGTCTGGTTATCGCCATGTACTTGCCTATCTTCCAAATGGCCGGTGCGGTTGGATAAAACATTCCAGAGCCATTGCCAGATTAACAGAATAACAGTCCCTCTCCGCCATTTGTCCCGGGGACAGGTATCTTCCTATGGCGGCAACGCCTGTACAAATTGACGTTCATAGCGTGCCACGCAGATTTCTGTCGTGGTATCTTGCCGTTCGTTTGGCTGTTGTCTGCCTTTTCCTTGGTGGTACAATATTTTATCAGTTGCAGCAAGGCTCATGGGCCTCTTCTTCTGCTGCACGTTATCTAACGTACCTTACTCTCTTTGCTGTCCTGCAGACGATTGCGTCGGGCTTTATACTGTTACGATTAAAACACTATCGGAACTTTATTAATGCTCAACTCAGTTGGGATCTCCTTTTTGTCGTTTTAATTCTTTACCTGACCGGTGGCGTCGAAAGCCTCTACTCTTTCCTTTTTATCCTGGTTATCATTGCCTCGAGTATTTTCTGCCCCAGACCTCAGTTGTTGTTGGTCGCTTCCGCTTCTTCTATTCTTTACGGCAGCTTGCTTGACCTCCAATACTATGGCTACCTGCCGGTCGTTACGGGAACTCTAGATTCTAAAGACCTTCAACATTACGATGTTTTTTATGCCGTTTTCTTGCATGTAGGTGCATTTTTCTTGACGGCCTTATTGAGTGGCGCTTTGGCAGAGCGGTTACGTCGCAGCGAAGAGGCACGAGAAAAACGGGAGATTGATTACGGCGAACTCGAACGCTTGAATCAGGCGATTTTGACTAATATCAATAGCGGTTTGATGGTTGTAAATGCTGCCGGACGCATTCGCTCTTTCAACAGCGCGGCAAGCAAAATCACCGGTTATAGTTTGGAAGAAGTTTATAACCGCCCAATCGAGGAGATCCTTCCGGAGTTTGGCCCCTTTGACCCTGTTGGCATGGTTGATGTTGAGCGTGGAGAGACTGATTACTTCAAAAACGAAAAAGAAGTTTTGACCTTGGGGTATTCAGCCAGTCGGGTTGTTGATAAAAATGATTACTTTTTGGGCCTTTTGATTGCTTTCCAGGATTTAACGGAATACAAGGCTCTTGAAGAACAACTTAAACGCTCCGACCGTCTGGCAGCTGTTGGTCGCCTGGCGTCGGGGCTGGCACACGAAATTCGCAATCCCCTGGCATCGATCAGTGGTTCGGTGCAGTTGCTTCTCGAAGATGAAAAAGTCAGTGAGGAGGATCGCCTCTTGATGAACATTGTTGTCAAGGAGGCCGATCGTTTAAGCTCGTTGCTCAGCGATTTTCTCAACTTTGCCAGACCATCGGCTTTGCAGCTGGAGTTGATTGATATATCGGCGTTGCTTGATGAATTGATTGCATTAATTAATGCAAGTGGTCAATTCCAGGGTATAGCCATTGAAAAAGACTATCAGGGGCCGATTCAGATGAATGTTGACCCCCAGAAGATGCATCAGGTTTTTTGGGACCTTCTTATCAATGCCGGTGATGCTGCCAGGCCTGAGGGCAGGGTACGGATTGAAGTTAATGCAGCACAAGGTGAAATCGTCATTGAGGATACCGGTGCAGGTATTGCCAATGTTGATCGGGACAGGTTGTTTGAGCCCTTTTTCACGACGAAAGATAAGGGGACAGGTCTTGGCTTGGCAAACGTTTACGCAAATGTTGAAGCGCACCGGGGGCGGATTTACGTAGAGCCCGGAAATCTCGGTGGTGCGAGGTTTATTGTAGAGCTTCCTGAACAATGTCGAATGGCTTCTTCTCCTATCGTTGAAAAAGGGGGATTGGAGACTCGGGGCTAGAGGCTGGAGTTTGCAGAATATGTAGGATGTGCTAAGGGACGAATCGCTTTGATCAATATCCTAAACAGGCTTTTTATGTTTAACAGGGATAAAGGGGTTGAATAGGATAGAACAATATCGAAAGCTTTTGGTCTTACCTATCCCATTTATCCCCTTCATCCCTGTAAATTAAGTGTGTTAATTGTTTAAGCTTGAGTTTGCACCTGTCCACTACAAAGGAGTTGTTTACATATGAGCGCAAAACAAAATAAATATCGCATCCTGATCGTCGACGACGAAGAAAGTATGCGTGATTTTTTAAGTATTATGCTTCATCGCGAAGGTTATCACGTCGATACCGCCGTGGATGGTTCACAGGCTGTTGCTCATCTGCGTGACCACAGCTACGATCTGGTTATATCGGACATTCAAATGCCGCGTATGACAGGCCTGGAATTGCTCGCCCACATCAAGGAGCGCACACCAGAAACAGTTGTTTTGATGGTGACGGCTTTTTCAACGACGGATGAAGCCGTGGAGGCCATGAAGCAGGGAGCTTATGATTACATAACCAAACCCTTCAAGAATGAAGAGATCCGCCTTATTGTTAAAAACGCCCTTGAACGTCGTGAGCTGCGCCAGGAAAATCTGGCACTGAAAGAGGAGTTGGGACGACGTTTCTCTTTTGAAGGGCTGGTTGGCAAATCGAAGGCGATGCAGGGTGTCTTCACAATGGTCAAAAAAGTCGCAGCCAGTCCTGTTAAGGTCCTGGTGACCGGTGAATCTGGTACTGGAAAAGAACTGATTGCAAGAGCGATTCATTACAACAGCGACCGTCGTGAAGGTCCTTTTGTGCCGATTAACTGTGGCGCTATCCCTGAGAATCTTCTGGAAAGTGAACTCTTCGGACACGAAAAAGGCTCCTTTACAGGAGCGATAAAACAGAAGCAGGGTTTATTCGAAACCGCC
Source organism: Deltaproteobacteria bacterium IMCC39524 (assembly GCA_029667085.1). NCBI lineage: Bacteria > Deltaproteobacteria > Deltaproteobacteria bacterium IMCC39524. The sequence goes on along the minus strand of JARUHJ010000006.1, from coordinate 11,363 downwards.
GCTGGCGGGACAATCTTTCTTGACGAAATTGGCGAGTTGCCTGCAATGATGCAGGTTAAACTATTGCGTATTCTGCAGGAGAATGAGTTCCGTCGGGTGGGTGGAACAAAAGATATCAAAACAGACGTACGTGTTCTGGCAGCGACCAATCGTCACCTTGAGGACGCTGTTAGCGAAGGCTCTTTTCGTGAGGATCTTTACTATCGCTTCAACGTTATTCGTGTCGATTTGCCACCGTTGCGACAAAGGCGCGAAGATATTCCGGTCATGATTGATTTTTTCTGGGAGAGATTTACCGGAGAGGCAGGAGTCAAGGTGGCCGAGGATGCCATGCGCCGTTTGATCGACTATCATTGGCCGGGCAACGTACGGGAACTGGAGAATGTTATTGAACGTGCTACAGTCTTGGGTAGAGAGAATGAGATAACCCTCGACTGTCTTCCGCCAAACCTAGTGACCGGGATGTCCTCATCTGTGACACCCCTGACCGATATCCCTGATGCTGGCATGGATCTGGACGCTTACCTCGGTGAAATTGAGAAAGAGATCCTGGTTAAGGCCCTTCTCAAGACCGATGGTGTGCGAAAGGGAGCTGCGGGGCTTTTAGGGATCACCTTTCGCTCAATCCGTTATCGGCTCACCAAGTATGGCTTAGGTGACGATGACTCAGAAGAGTGACACGGCGTGACCAAATTTGTCACTTAGGGTGTCACTCCCTGTCCCTTGTAGGCAAAACGGAGCCCCCACCAGCACTCGTTCATCCCCTCCGATTGCTTTATTTTCTGGCGTTGAGGGCTTTCCTTTTTTGTTTTACTGTGGTTAAGCTTATTGGCACAGTGATTGCTTTATTAACTTCGCGAACGGTAGAAAATCGTAAAAATATACATGGACATGATGTCCACATTCGAAAGGAGAAAGATTATGCTTAAGAAGTTTCGCAAGTCCCAAAAGGGTTTTACCCTGATCGAGTTGCTGATCGTTGTTGCGATCATTGGTATCCTCGCTGCTATCGCTATCCCTCAGTTTTCTGCTTATCGCCAGAAGGCTTACAATAGCGCGGCCAACAGCGACCTGAAGAACATCAAGACAGGCTTTGAGGCTTACATGGCCGAGACCCAGAGATACCCGGCAGCTCTCAATCAGCGCTAATTAATCTAACTAAAAACGGAGGATGAATAAATGAAAAAGATAGTTTTTCTTACCATGGTGATGATACTTGCTGTTAGTGGCTACGCCTTTGCCGACGGAGCAGCTCTTGCTTCGAACACTGTGACGACAACTGACGGCATGCAAATTTACGGTGGTGTTGATGCTGCTGACGCTGCTCGTACCAATGGCGTGTTGCTTGGTAAAATGTCTAAGGGCGTCAGCTTTAGGTCTGCATACTTAGTCGGTGGTTTTTCTGCAGCGACATATCATATGAGCGGCAGTAAGTCTTATGGCACGGCCCACAACTCCACAGCAATCTTCTTCCAAGATATCGGCGATCAGGCCGCTGCCGGTGCGTGGTCATTGTCTTCGGCTGACAACGGCGCGTTCGGTGATGCCTGGACTTCGATGTAAGCTGACATCCTTTCACTTAATACTGAAAGCCGGCGGGATTGACTCCCGTCGGCTTTTCCTTTAGCATCCACCTATGTTTGACCAATTCATAATCCTTACCAAATGCCATTTGCAGGGTATTCTGAGAGACCGCGTACTGTACGGTGTCTTAGGCGTTTCTGTTTTTATGATCCTTATGATTCCCTCCATGAGCAGTTTCTCTATGCGTCAAGTTCAGGAGCTTTCGATAACTCTTTCCCTCTCAGTGATTTCCGGGACCTTGTTGGTGACCACTCTGTTGCTAGGTGCTTCCTCAGTCTGGCGCGATATCGAGCGTCGTTATCTCCACTCGATACTGACTCTGCCGATCAGTCGCGCAACTTTTCTTGTCAGTAAGTTCTGTAGCATCCTCCTCTTCCTGACACTGTCTACCATGGTGCTCGGTATGGGCTGTGCGGTAGCCATTAAGCTGGCCTCATCTTCTTATCCGTCAGATATTCCGATTCACTGGGGGAATATTCTGTTGACGATAGGTGGAGACCTCTTCAAGTACATGTTGCTGACTGCCTTTTCTTTACTGTTATCTTCCCTTAGCACTTCATTCTACCTGCCTTTTTTTGGTACCTTGGTCATCTATTTCTGTGGGTCAGCCTCTCAAGAAGTTTATGAGTACGTAACCGGTGAATTTGGCAGCGGTATGTCTCTAATGGCGATCTCAGCTGTTAAAGGTGCATATTATCTTCTGCCTAACTTTGCTGCCTTCGATTTCCACGTGCATGCTGTTTATGGTCTGCCGGTGTCACTCACCGGGCTATCGTTAACCATGTTGTATACTTTAGTTTATACTGGCATCCTTCTGTTGCTTGCAGTGGTTAATTTCGAAAGAAGAGAGCTACCATGAACAAGCGCCTGTTCTTCGGTGTTCTGCTTGTGATCTATGTCTTATTGATCATACCTTTTGTCAATTTACAGAAAAATAGACCGATAGAAGTCAAACTGGGGTATCTCCCGCATGCGCAGGTTTTGAAGGTAATCAGCGGTGAGCACCGTTCGTCAGTTGCCGGGATGCTTGTCATGCGTGTGTTGTTTTACTTCGGGTCAATTTTACAAAAGTTCCAGGATAATGTAATTGTCTCTCCAGAATTCCTGAATATGTACCGGACTATCCGGTCTATTGTTGCTCTTGATCCATATAATATGGACTCTTACTATTTCGCCCAATCTGTGTTTACATGGGATCTTGGACGTGTTCAAGAAGTTAATGCACTTCTTGAGCAGGGCGCTAAATATCGTACCTGGGATCCATATATACCTTTCTATCTCGGTTTCAATTACTCCTATTTCCTTAAAGATTATACAAAGGCAGCAGAATATATGCAGTCTGCCGCGGAGCTCTCGGGGAACCCGCTGTATGCACAACTTGCCGCACGCTATTTTTACGAATCCGAACAAGCTGCTTTGGGGCTTGCCTTTCTGGAAACGATGATAAACAACGCCCGGGATAAAACTGTACGCAGGAATTATGAACTGCGCCGTGATGCATTGCTTGCAACCTTGGCCATCGAACGCGCGCGAGATGCCTATCGTGAGCGATACGGTGCCATGCCGATAGATCTTGAGCAACTACTTAATTTTGGGTTGTTGTCAGCAGCACCTGATGATCCCTATGGCGGAAGCTTCTATCTAGATGAGCGTGGACGGGTTCGCACCACCAGCGAACTTATTCAACATGAGTCGATGTCTGATGAAAACGGGAACGCTTATGGCGATTGAGATAAAAGGCTTGTCCAAGACATTCCGTGGTAAAAAACGACAGCGAGTAGAGGCTCTCAAGGATCTCAGCTTATTAGTGGCTGAAGGTGAGGTGTTTGGTTTTTTAGGGCCTAACGGAGCAGGGAAAAGCACCACGATCAAAACACTGGTCGGCCAGATTAATCCGACCTGTGGTTATGCCCGCATATTCAATCAACCTGTGTCTTCTCCTAAGACGCGGCTCAAGGTCGGATACTTGCCAGAAAATCCCGCTTTCTACGACTACTTAACTGCTCGGGAATATCTCGGCCTAGTCGGCCGCAGTTTCAGCATGTCTGCGGCAAAAATTGCCCGTGAGTCGGAACGTGTACTTGAGTTGCTTGATCTGGCCGATTCTGCGAACCGCCCTGTCCGCGGTTACAGCAAAGGTATGGTGCAGCGCCTGGGTTTGGCTCAAACCTTACTTCACAATCCGGAACTGTATATTCTTGATGAACCGATGAGTGGTCTTGACCCAGTGGGGCGTGCCTTAGTTAAGCAGATCATGTTAGACCTTAAGCGGCGGGGGAAAACAGTATTTTTCAGTACTCATGTTATAGCAGACGTCGAGGCGGTCTGCGATCGAGTCGGAATTGTTGCCAAAGGTGAATTGCGCACTGAGACTGCCGTCAGTACGATCATTTCCAAAGGTGTAGATGGTTACCTTGTCCGTCTTGAGCAGGATACTCCCGTAAGTTTGCAAGAATATTCCCTTGAACATATTCCGGCTGATTCACCAGAACTGTTTGTTCCCTGCAAGAAGTTGAGCGTCTTTATGCGGCAAGTGGATGAGGCTGGTTGTGCAGTGCAAATGATTGAACCACACCGCAAAAGTCTGGAAGATTTTTTTCTGAAAATAATCAAATAGGGAAATTCGTGAAGTTTAAATGCTGGCATGCTATTGCGTTCATTACTTGTGTTGTCTGGATTGTTTATTACCCCGCACTGTCAGCCCCCCTCAACTCTGTTGATGATTTGCGACTGGCCCATGATTTGCTCAATCGCTCCGAGTTTACTTGGGGTGACTTCTGGATTCCTAAATCTAAAAGCTATTTTCGACCGCTTGTTAACTCTTCATTTATAGTTGATTCCTTGGTCTGGGGCTTTGAAGCCTCGTTTGTGCATTTGGAAAATGTCTTGCTTCACTGGCTGAATACTTTGCTTGTTTATTGTGTTGCAATGCAGGTTGCCCAGCGTAAGGGCCTGAACACGGTGGCCATCCCGACCATCGCGGCCTTATTCTTTGGACTACATCCGATCAATACTGAAGCTGTGATTTGGGTGGCTGGGAGGGCAGATCTGCTCGCCACCACCTTTGTGCTTGTATCTCTGGCCTGCGCAATTAAGTTCTACAATAGTGGCGTTGTTACTTGGTGTGTTGCTGCGGTTTTTGCGTTTTTTGTTGGTTCTTTGGCCAAGGAGACATCACTCTTTCTGTTGCCGGGTTTATTCATTATGGGGTGGCTTGTATGTAAAGAATCGCTGATTATGCCGAAGGCATTTCTGGTAAACAAGGCTTTCCTGCCTGCTTTGGGTTGTCTGCTCAGTGCAGTAATATATGCTCTCTTGCGCGTGTCGGTATTACGGGATAGTGATGCTGGAGTGCGCCAGGTCTCTCAGGTTTTATCTGGCTCTTACAGTCCTGGAGTAAGATCTTATAGTGAAGGCCTTGATTTTACTGGCTGGCTGGAATCATTAGATATTGCTCTGCGTGGCGCCGGTTTTTATGCCTGTAAGCTGGTGCAGCCTTTTCCTCTTAATTTTGGTATCATTGAGGTGCCTGATTGGTATTTCTGGGTCGGGTGTCTTCTTGTCTTCTTGATAACTATTCTTCTCCGGCGTTTAACCTGGGAGGGGAGTTTTGTGTTGATCGCAATGAGTCTTACTTCTGTCGCGCTATTGGTGGCTATGGGGAATATTTCATGGACACCATTTGCAGAACGTTACATGTACGCTCCAGCAGCAATGCTGGCAATTAGTGGCAGCCTTGTCGGGGGAGAGTGGTTGCGAGACAAAGGCTATGGTGCTTGGCAGCTATCTATAGGTTTAGGGGTTGCGAGTCTCCTCCTGTTTTGTGCTGTAGCGGTTTTTCAACGCGGAATCGTTTGGCAGGACAACTTGACACTATTTACTGACACGGTCAAAAAATCCCCCGGATTTGCCTTAGGGCGTAACCAGATGGCCGAGGCCTTATGGAAAAGGGGCCGGAAACAAGAAGCTCTCGAGATCCTCCGTGAACTGAAAATCCCCGACACGCAGGTCGCTTTTTTGAACAAGGTGCTGATATTGATGGAGGAGGGGCGCCTTGAGGAGGCCAGGGAGTTCCTCCTGGAAAATCTCAATAAATCCAGTACCAATGGATATCATACGGTAATACTTGAACGTTTGATTGTTGTTGTCGAACGATTGAGCGTGCAGAGCACCTCTCTGGCCCTCCGTGATACCTATAATGATGAAATTGTAAGCTACCTAGAACAGCTGTGGCGACGAACGAAAAAGCCATTTTACCTTTACCGCCTCGGTCAAAAGCATTTGGAATGGGGTAATTGTTCTGCTGCCCAGGTGAGTTTTTCCCTAGCCTATAGTGAACTCCCTGATAACTCGATCTACAAGGAACCGGCACGAAAATTGGCCGAAAGTTTGAAGGGGAAATGCATCCAATCAGTATGGTAAAAATACTTCGCCTTCATCAATGGTTGAAAAATCTGATGTTGTTCTTCCCTCCCTTTCTGGGTGGGGCGTTAATGCAACCCGGTATGGCACTGCGCGGAATAGTGCCTTTTTTGGCTTTTTCCCTCGCTTCAAGTGCGACCTACATCTTCAATGACCTGAGAGACCAGGAGCGCGACAGGCAACACCCGACAAAATGTCGACGACCGCTTGCTTCTGGTGCATTGAGTAAGACTCAGGCAGTCGTACTGATGGTCATATTGCTGTTCGGCAGCGGTCTTCTAGGGAGTCAGATCTCCTCCCGTTTCCTTGTTTATGTCGGGCTCTACCTATTCTTCTCCGGGTTTTACTCATGGACCCTGAAGGACTGGCCGATCGTCGATGTTTTCTGTGTTTCGCTCGGTTTTGTGCTGCGGCTTTATGCCGGAGGTGAAGCTTTTGGTGTCTATATTACTGACTGGCTGTTCCTGACTGTTTTTCTGCTTTCATTGTTTCTGAGCCTGGGTAAACGGCAAAGTGAGAAAATCAACCTTGGTGAGAAGGCTGGACACCATCGCCGAACGCTTGAAGTCTACCCGGATGGTTTTTTGGAAAATGCCATGTTCCTTTGTGGCGGATCTGTGATCGTTACTTACTCGGTCTATGCTTTGAGTCGGCCGTATATGGTCTATACCGTGCCGCTCTGCATGTTCGGCCTGCTGCGGTACCTCTTCCGGGTCAAGTCCGGGAAGAGTGGCGACCCGACCAATGCCTTGCTGAAGGACTTGCCACTTCTGGTCGTCGGATTCCTCTGGGTCGTCTTGGTGTTCTGGAGCATATACCAGTGAACAAGGTCTATATTCTGCTGCTTAATTGGAATAACTGGCCAGATACTGTCGAGTGCCTGGAAAGCCTTCTACGTATTGATTATTCTGATTTCAGAATTGTCGTCTGCGACAACGGCTCGTCTGATCATTCCTTGGAACACATTAAAGATTGGGCCGACGGGAAAATTGATGTTCTGGTCCTGGGTGAATTGCAGCGTTACTCTTTCCCACCTGTTGATAAACCTGTCCATTTTTCTGAACTTGACAGGAAAGCTGCGGAAACACCTGACAACGAGAGTGAGGAGTCCGCTTCGCTGACCTTGATTCAAAATGGGGCAAACCTTGGTTTCGCTGGTGGTAATAATGTCGGTCTCAGATATGCGTTAGGCAAAGAAGATTGTGATTTTGTCTGGCTTCTGAATAATGACACTGTTGTCGATCCGGGCGCCCTTAAGGCCTTGGTAGGTCGTTTGAAGGATAAAAAGGCGGCTGGCATGTGCGGCTCAACCCTTCTGGAGTATGATCGCCCCGAGAGGGTCCAGGCTCTTGGGGGAGCTTATTATAGCAGATGGTTTGCTTATGCCTGGCATCTGGGGCGCTTCAGAAAGAGGAGTGAGAGAGTCGATCCTTCACGCATTGAATCCTGGATGGACTACGTGGTCGGTGCTTCGATGCTAGTTTCCAAAGCATGTCTCAAGGAGGTCGGTTTGATGTGCGAGGATTATTTCCTTTTCTTCGAAGAAATCGATTGGGCAATGCGTGCCAAGCCTTTGTTTTCACTGGCCTTTGCTGCAGACAGTCTGGTCTATCACAAGGTGGGGGCGTCTGTTGGCACTAGTAGTCATCCTGGCAGGAAGAGTATTGTTTGTGATTTTTGCAATATACGCAACCGGTTGTTTTTCACTTGGAAATTTTTCCCATGGGCACTGCCTACAGTTTATGTCAGTCTCGTAGGGACTCTACTGAGTCGCGCCTTATTAGGGCAGTGGGATAGAGTACGGATGATTCTCTCTTTATGCCTGAACTTTCGTTCCGCCAAGTTGCCAGTACCGGAAGCCTAGTGACAGGGATAGGTAAAATAACTGTGATTACTGCCGTGTTGAATGCGGTAGATTCCATTGAAGAAACCATCAAAAGTGTATTGGATTGCTGCTATGAAAATCTTGAATACATTATTATTGATGGCATCTCTACCGATGGAACTCTCGATGTAATTGGGAAGTACCAAGAGAGGCTAAAGGCCTGGGTGAGCGAGAAGGATCATGGCGTATATGATGCCATGAACAAGGGATGGGCGTTAGCGGACCCGGAGAGTTGGGTGATTTTCCTAGGAGCGGGAGACCGATTATTGTCGTTGCCAGTAAGCTTGGATGCGCCGCGTGAGCCCTACAGCGTTCTTTACGGGAATGTTAGTTTGGAAAAGCAGTTAGTGTTTTATGCCGGTGTCGATTTCCGATTGAGACTCTACAATACATTGCATCACCAGGGCCTGCTGATTCCGAAAAGACTCCATCCCGAACCGCCATTTGATACAATCTATCGGTTGTACGCGGATTTTGATTTCAACCAGAGGTTGTACAAGCGTAATGTAAAATTCTTTTTCGAACCTGCCTTACAAGGTTATGCAGCACCAGATGGCCTTACCGAACGTTTACAGTTGCAAGAGTTAACGCAGATCGTCCGTAAAAATTTTGGATTTTTCTGGTGGGGGTTGTCTCTTGCAGGGTTCACCTTGGTAAGGTGTTTGCCCTTTTTGAGAAAATATCGGACGATAAAAAGTGTTTAATGGCGTTATAAATTACGGGTAGGGATGCGAAGATTAGACAGGCGGAAGCAATGTCAGGGTTTATTAGGCCAATAACGTTGAGCAGGTGTTTAAGTGCCAGCAAATAACATTCTCGTTACCGGTGGTGCCGGTTATATCGGAAGCCATACCTGTAAGGTTCTGGCTGAATCCGGTTATCGACCCGTGGTCTACGACAACTTGGTTGCCGGCCATGAATGGGCTGTGAAGTGGGGTCCTTTAGAGATCGGCGATATAGCCGATCGTGACCGCCTTGATGAAGTCATTGAGAAGTACCAACCCTCAGCCGTCCTGCATTTTGCTGCCTTCGCTTATGTCGGAGAGTCTGTTGAGAACCCGGGCAAATATTATCGCAACAATGTTGCAGATACCTTGACACTGCTCGAAACAATGAGCGACCATGACATCGATAAGCTCGTCTTTTCAAGTACCTGCGCTACCTATGGTGAGCCGCTACAAGTGCCGATTGCTGAAGATCATTCGCAGAACCCGATTAATCCGTACGGCATGAGCAAATTGATGGTGGAAAAGATGATCAAAGATTGTGGCTCGGCTTATGGGTTGCGGTCTATAACTTTACGCTATTTCAATGCTGCAGGTGCCGATCCGGATGGAGATATTGGAGAAGATCATAACCCTGAAACACATCTGATACCTATATTGCTTGATGTGGCGGCTGGCAAGAGACTTCATGTTACAGTGTTCGGTGAAGACTATCCGACTTACGATGGCACCTGCATTCGTGACTATATCCATGTCACCGATTTGGGCCAAGCACATGTTGTGGCTCTTCAAGAATTAGAACGATTGGAAACGCTGAGAGTCACATGTTCCCCTGCTCGAGCTTACAATTTAGGCAACGGTCAAGGGTTTTCAGTCAAAGAAGTGATTGAGGCTGTTGGTGAGGTTACGGGAAAAACTATCCCGGTGCAAATCGGCGAGCGGCGCCCAGGTGACCCGCCTATTTTGGTTGGAGACGCCACCCGAATTTGTCAGGAGCTGAATTGGCAACCACAATATAAAGACCTCAAAGCGATAATTGAAACAGCATGGCAATGGACGAGAAAAAGGGAGCGTTTAAATCTCTGAATAGACTCAATAAATAACTCAACGATTTAGTGTGGCGCAGATTAACACTGAATGGGCATGTTTTAGAGCCCAAATACCGATCTTAGATTTATATTTTGGTCAGAGCACATCGAGAAAATCAACGTCCAATTTGTTTGTTATCTTTTGAAATACAACTTATGCAATGAGGGGTTATGAAAAAGAAGTCTCTGGAGGTGAGGCTGGAAAATTCCCGCGGTAAATTTGATCTGGTTCTAGAAGGTCAGGAGCCTTTGCGCTCAGCAATACAAGAAATTCGTGGCGACCTGTCGGCCAAGTTATAAAACAGCACTTTTCTGATCATTGCGCTGAATCAGAATATCGATGGCTTTGACGATAACCTGGCGGCAAAGCTCTATGGGCTGATGACAAACTGAGCAATAAGTTTGTTCCTGTTACCGTAGACCTTTTAGCACATCGCGACTATACCGAAGTGCCTTCGCACATTGAAAGCTGCTACTAACTTAAATCGGTTTAACAAATCAACGCTTCAACTGGTTACTAATCCTCTTTCCTCTTGCTGATAACAATTAAATAACAACGGTTTCCAGAAAATGAGAAATTCAACCATTCATCAAGTCAACGATTCAACCGCCCCTATCCAATGGACCAAGACCATCCGTCCTGTCTCAGGTTGGTTTGATCTCCAACTCAGTGAATTATGGAGCTACCGCGACCTGATCATGCTCTTTGTGCGCAGGGATTTCGTGGCGATCTACAAGCAGACCATCCTTGGCCCCTTGTGGTACTTGATCCAGCCGGTTATGACGACCCTGATCTTTACAGTGATTTTCAGCAAGGTTGCCAATATTTCTACCGATGGACTGCCCCCAGTTATGTTTTATCTCTCCGGTGTCGTCGCGTGGTGTTATTTCGCCGACTGTTTGACGAAAACCTCCAACACGTTCGTCGGTAATGCTCATGTTTTTGGCAAGGTTTATTTTCCGAGATTGACCGTACCGCTGTCTGTGGTGATCAGCAACCTGATTGCCTTTGCCATACAGTTGGTTCTATTCGCTGGTTTCTGGCTTTACTTTTACGCCAAAGGCACTGCAATTCAATTACAGTTTGCCGCGCTACTCATGCCGTTCTTGGTCCTGCAGATGGCTGCCTTGGGTCTTGGTTGCGGCATTATCGTCTCCTCACTCACCACCAAGTATCGTGACCTGACTCAACTGGTAGGTTTCGGCGTGCAACTCTGGATGTATGCAACTCCGGTTGTCTACCCTTCTAGTATCCTCCCCGAAAAATATCAGTGGCTGATGGCGCTCAATCCTATGGCACCGATCATCGAAGCCTTCCGTTATGCTTTCTTGGGTGTTGGTACCGTGGATATCGGCAGCATCGTGACGAGTGCAGTGATGACTCTGGTGCTGCTTTTCGTGGGGGTGGTTTTGTTCTCGCGGATTGAGAAGAGTTTTATGGACACGGTTTGACGCGGAGCGTCAATAAATGAAAAATGAAACGTTAAAGTTGAAAAGAATTTTAGTTGTTAAAAGTTAAACGTAAAAAATAAGGGGCTGTCCTAGATAACTGAATTTCGTCTAGGATAGCAGTATGCGTAAAAGTCGTTTAAGTGAGTCCAAACAACAACGCTTAATTGAGCTCTTTATTTCAGGGTCAACGGCCCGAACAGCCGCTGC